>JAVROZ010000896.1:0-5872 GCA_032162485.1 Mycobacterium sp. | reverse complement strand
CTGGTTCAGACCGGAGACCGAGAAACACCGAAGAGGAGTCTTCGAATGGCTAACCATCTCATCGCCACCGTGCCCGACCTGTCCGGCAAGTTGGCTGTCGTCACGGGATCCAACAGTGGGCTGGGGTTTGGCCTGGCCAAGCGACTGTCGGCGGCCGGTGCCGATGTCGTGATGGCCATTCGCAACCGCACCAAAGGTGAGGACGCGATCGCGCAGATCCGCTCCGCGGTGCCCGACGCGGAGCTAACTATCAAGCCGCTGGACCTGTCGTCGCTGGCCTCCGTCGCCGCCTTGGGTGAACAGCTCAACGCCGACGGTCGCCCCATCGACATCCTGATCAACAACGCCGGCGTCATGACTCCACCGGAACGCGACACCACTGAAGACGGCTTCGAATTGCAGTTCGGCGCCAACCATCTCGGCCACTTCGCGCTGACCGGACATCTGCTGCCGCTGCTGCGTGCAGCGCCGGGCGCGCGGGTGGTGTCGCTGAGCAGCCTGGCGGCCCGCCGCGGCCAGATCCACTTCGACGACCTGCAGTTCGAGAAGTCGTACGCCTCGATGACGGCCTACGGCCAGTCGAAGCTCGCGACTCTGATGTTCGCCCGTGAGCTGGACCGGCGCAGCCGCCTGGGCGGTTGGGGCGTCATGTCCAATGCCGCGCACCCGGGCCTGACCAAAACCAACCTGCAGATCAGCGGTCCGTCACACGGGCGGGAGAAGCCGGCGCTGATGCAGCGGTTGTACACCACGTCCTGGCGTTTCGCTCCCTTCCTCTGGCAGGAGATCGACGAGGGGATCCTGCCGGCGCTCTATGCAGCCGTCACGCCCCAGGCCGAAAGTGGGGCGTTCTACGGGCCGCGCGGCTTCTATGAGGCCGCCGGCGGCGGGGTGACGGAAGCCAAGGTACCCACGCGGGCCGCCAATGATGCTGATTGCCAACAACTATGGGAGGTCTCGGAGCGGCTCACCGGTGTCAGCTACCCAACGTAAGACTGAGAGTCCGGGGATTCGGCTGCCCGAATCGAGCATCGTGGTCCGGCCCGAGCCGATGGAGAGTGCGACCTACACGCAGTCGTCGCGGCTGCAGGCCGCCGGTTTGTTGCCGGCAGTGGCGCTGTTCGAGCATGCCGCGCAACAGGTACCGCTACCGAAACCGCCGCACCCGATCGTCGTCGCCGACTATGGCGCCGCGACGGGCCACAATTCGCTCAAGCCGATGGCCGCCGCCATCGAGATATTGCGGTCTCGGACCAACCACGACCACGCAATCATGGTGGCGCACACCGATGTACCGGAGAACGACTTCACCGCGTTGTTCCGGACCCTGGCCGACGACCCGGACAGCTATCTGCACCACGACGGCGCGAGCTTTGCCTCCTCCGTCGGCCGGTCCTTCTACGGTCAGATCCTGCCGACCAGCACGGTCAACCTCGGCTGGACGTCGTGGGCGATCCAGTGGCTGAGCCGGATTCCCGCGGATGCCCCAGCGGTCACCGACCACGTCCAGGTTGCGTACAGCACGAACCGCGATGCGCGTAGGGCGTATGAAAAACAGTCGGCCATCGACTGGCATGACTTCGTGGCGTTCCGCGGCCGCGAATTATGTCCGGGCGGTCGGCTTGTGGTGCTGACCATGGCGTTGGACGAAGATGGCGAATTCGGCTATCGGCCGTTGAACGACGCACTTATTGCGGCGCTGCACGAACTGGCCGCCCACGGCATGGTGCGTGCCGAGGAAGTGCGGCGGATGGTCATTCCGATTATGGCGCGCAGTGAGAAGGACTTCCGCGCTCCCTTCGCACCGAGCGGCTGGTTCGAGGGTTTGACGATCGACCATCTTGAGATGTTCGACGCCGAGGACCGCTTCTGGGCCCGCTACCAATCCGATTCAGACGCCGAAGCCTTCGGGGCGCAATGGGCAGCCTTCGCCCGTGCCGCCCTTTTCCCGACGCTGACGGCCGGCTTGGACGCCGGAGTCGGCGATCCACGCGCGGGTGAATTCGTACAGCAACTCGAGGCGGCGGTAGCCGAGCGACTGGCCCGCGCGCCCGAGCCGATGCGAATTCCGCTCGCGTCGATTGTGCTGGTCAAGCGTCCTTCGCGATAGCGGGAGTTTCGGCTCAACGGTTAAGTGGTAACCCTCACAGTGGTCGGTCACTATCTTCAACTCCTTAGGGGGCACCACCGTGAGTGCACATGACGACGAATCGTCTGATCAGGACAACAAGGACAGCGATGGCGGTGGCGTGAGTACTGCCGAGGCGTCCAAAGATGACTCCAAAGACGAGTCCACTGAGGACAAAGGTAAGAGCAGCGAGGGCAAAAAAGACATCGAAACCGACGACGACGGCGTGCCCGTACCGGACGACGATGCAAAAGAGAAGGCCGCGGAGATGATCAAGGCCTATGAGTACCAGCCCACTTTGGTGCTGCCCGGCTCGGGAAAAACCATCACCGGCACCGCGGTCAACGAGTGGCTTGATGACGACGGCAATCCCAAGTTCGCCGACGACGAGGATTCGCCGGCCAATAAGTCGAAGAACGAGTCTGGAAAAGACGACGAAAGCAAAGCCGACTCTGACGAAGAGGCATCCGCTAAAGACGACACCAAGAAAGACGACACCAAGAAAGACACGTCCGCTAAAGAGGAGTCCAGCAAGGACCCCGCCAAGGACGATTCCGACGACTCAGGCGACGATCAGCCAGGTACCCCTGGTGAGAGCCACAAGAACCGCACTCAAAGCGACCGTGCCGAGAATGCGGACGAAAACGCCGAAGACCTGTCGGAAGACGAAATCAAAGAGAAGGCCGAGAAGGCAGTCGAAGAGAACCTAGAAAAAGACAAAGAATTCAACAAGGAAATAATAGCGGCTGCCGAAGAGGACCAAGACAACCAAAAAGCCAGAGACGAAAAAGCCAAAAAAGACAAAGACGAGAAAGACGAGAAGCCTACAGACGACAAAAAAGATCACGAAGCCAAAGAGGACAAAGAAGAGAAAGAAACCGCGAGCACGTAGCGGCTGCGGCACGGACAACCCCGGATCCCCCACGCCGATACGAGCCTGGGGGCTTAGGGCTGCCCGGGCACATTCACGCCGAGGCCGGGCAGTTGCGGGAGCCCCGGGATCTGCGGGAGCTGCGGAAGGCCCGGCGGAGGATTTGGTTGACCTGGATTGGGGTTCAGCGGACCCGGCAGCTGAGGTAGCGGCTGCGTAGTTGGTGGCGTTGTGACCGGGGGCGGGTTCGTCGTGGGCGGCGGTGGCGCCTCGGTTGTGGTGCGCGGCGGCGGCGGCTGCGTTGATCGCGGCGGCGGTGGCGGCGCCTCAGTAGTCGGCTCCGGCGTCGGTGCCGGCGATGGCTCGGGAGTAACGCTCGCCGTCTCGGACGACGGCGGCGGCGGAGGCGGTGCCGAACTACTCGGTGCGGCCGGCGCCGTGCTGACGACGGGCGACTTCGTCGCAGGCTGGCGGCCGGAAGTCAGCCCGATCGCGATCGCGGTGCCCACCAGCAGCACCGCAACCGTTGTGCTGATGATGATCACCGACGGCAGGCGGTACCAAGGAATCGGGAGCTTCTTCTTCGGCTCCGGTTCGGGGCGGGGTTCATGCTCAAACTTCATCTGCGGACGTGCGGATGTGAGTCCGGAACGGCCAGACTCGTCGGAAGACACGACCGGCATCACCCGGGACTCGTCGGCGGCTTCCGACCAGGCCAAGGCGGGCTCCATGGTCGAGACCGGAGCGTCGGCGTGGAAGTCTTGGTACAGGTCCCCATGCGGTTGCGGTGCGAGCGAAGCCGCCGCGGCGGCGACGGCTGGGGCCGGGGTCAACACCGTTGCGCTGCTATCGCCAGGCCCACGCGCGGCGCGCAGCGCACCGCCGATGGCCGCGGTGAGTTGCGGGCGCGGGGTCGTGATCACCGGCACGCCGAAGCGACCGGACAGCGATGTGGTCACCGCCGGAATACTGGCTCCGCCGCCGACCGTCGCGATCGCGACCAGCGTTTGAATTCCGTTGCGGCGCAACGCTTGTTCTAGACACTGAGCGACTCCGTCCAGCGAGCCGCGAATTGTTTCCTCGAGTTCGTTGCGGGTGAGTCGGATCTCGCCGCGTGTTCCGGGCATCGCTTCGGCCACGGTGGTCACCGTGGTCAAGGACAGCTGTTCCTTCGCAGTGCGGCAGGCGGCCCGCAACCGGGCCAGCGAGCCGATCGCCGCGGTGGCGGTCGGATCGAACGAACCCGTGCCGGGCATCTCCGACATCACGTAGGTCAACAGCGACTGATCGATCAGGTCGCCGGAGAAGTCGTGATGCCTGATGGTGGGTGCGACCGGCTGATAGTCGCCGCTGGCGTCGACCAGGGTGACACTGGTTCCGCTACCCCCAAAATCGCACACCGCCACGATTCCGCGCGCCGGTATGCCGGGGTTTGCGCGCACCGCGAACAATGCTGCCGCGGCGTCGGGGATCAGCGAGAGCGGCTTGGCGCTGTGCGACCATTCGGCTACCCGGCTCACCGCGCCACCTAACGCGTCCACCGCGGCGGGCGCCCAATGGGCCGGGTAGGTCACCGCGACGCTATCGGGCAGCGCGCGGCCCCCGGTGGCGGCATAGGCCAGCGCCCGCAGACCGTCAGCGACCAAGGCTTCGCTGCGGTGTATCGATCCGTCAGCCGCCACGATGCCGACCCGGTCGCCTACCCGGTCGACGAAGTCGGTGATCACTAGGCCGGGCTCGTCTAGCCTCGGGTTCTCCGACGGCACCCCCACCTCGGGCGGACGCTGCCGGTACAGGGTGAGTACGGGTTTGCGGGTGATGGCATGCTCGGCCGTCACGGCTGCCAGGTTTGTGGCACCGATCGACAGGCCCAAGGCGGGCCTAGCTCCGTCTGCCATCTAGGTCCAATCCCCATGCGCGGCGGAATGCCGTGCATCCCTACCTAACCCCAAGTTTTTCGTTGAAACCTATAGCCTATCTCTGCGTTAGCTATGCGGGAGCTGTATAAACGAGCCGGCCAGCAAACATCAGCGCTGGTCAGCGGATGGTACCCGCGCCGGGAATGAGCGGGAGGTCGAGCGCGGTGACCCAGCCCGGGGACAGATCATTGACCGCCGGCACGGCGTTGAGGGCCCGCAACCCGGTCGCCAGGCACCCGGCCGCCGCGGCGTCGCGCCCCGAGCCGTCGGTGAACCGGAACGCCGTCTCCTGAAAAATGCTCGGGGTCCCTTCGATGTCGACCCGGTACACGTCGTTGTCGTTGCCGGTCGGCCAGTCGGGGGCGGCATCCAGCCCGATGCGGTTGACGTGCTCGAGCTGGATCCGCGTCTCGCCCTGGTAGAGCCCGTTGATGGTGAACCGGACGGCGGCGACCTGACCGGCCTTGATCACGCCCTTCGCGGACTTCCGGTCGGTGGGTGTCACCCACTTGTCCCAGGTGGTCGTCATCTCGTCGAGCATGATGCCCGCGGCGTGCGCGATCATCGGCACGGTGGCGCCCCACGCGAACACCAACACGTCACGGTTCTCCAGCATCGGGGTGTACTCGGGTTCACGCCCGATTCCCATCTCCCGTTCGTAGTCGCCCTCGTAGTTGGTGTAGTCCAGCAGCTCGGAGGCCCGCACCTTGCGCACCTCGGAGCACAGACCCATCAGTGTCAGCGGAAACAGGTCGTTGGCGAATCCCGGGTCGATGCCGGTGGTGAAACACGACGCCTCCCCCAATTCGCAGGCTTGGGTGATCGGTTCGATCCAGTTCGGTGGGTTGAGGTGCATGGTCGGCCAGATCCAGGGCGTCATCGCCGTCGAACACACGTCGATGCCGGCCCGCAGGAAGCGGGTGATCAGCGAGATGTTGTCCTTGGCGTGCATCG
>JAVROZ010000895.1:0-4137 GCA_032162485.1 Mycobacterium sp. | reverse complement strand
CCAGACGCTTCATCGATCCGCGCGCCACCAGGCGGTTGTACAGACCCTTGTCCAGCCGCACATCGGAGTATTGCAAGTCGACGAGATGCAGGCGGGGCGCCGACCAGCCGAGGTTCTCGCGGTGCCGGAACCCGTCGAGCAGGCGCAGCTTGGCCGGCCAGTCCAGCAGTTCGGCACAGTCCATCGGGTCGCGCTCAAGTAAGTCGAGCACGTGCGCCCAGGATTCTACGACCTTGGCGGCGCGTGGATCGGGGTCGCGGCTGTCCACCAACTTTGCCACCCGGTCGAGGTAGATCCGTTGCAACGCAAGCCCGGTCAGTTCCCGACCGTCCGACAGTGCCACGGTCTGGCGCAGCGACGGGTCCCGGCTGATCGCGTGGACCGCGTGCACCGGTCGGGCCAGGGTCAGGTCGCTCAGATCGATGCCTTCTTCGATCAGATCCAGGACCAATGCCGTGGTGCCCAGCTTCAAATATGTCGACGTCTCAGCGAGGTTGGCGTCGCCGATGATGACGTGGAGTCGGCGGTACCTGTCGGCGTCGGCGTGCGGTTCGTCGCGGGTGTTGATGATGCCGCGCTTCAGGGTGGTCTCCAGGCCGACCTCGACCTCGATGTAGTCCGAGCGCTGCGACAGCTGGAAGCCGGCCTCGTCGCCGGAGGCCCCGATGCCGACCCGGCCGGAACCCGTCACCACCTGCCGCGACACCAGGAACGGGGTGAGCCCGGCGATGATGGCCGAGAACGGCGTCTGCCGCGACATCAGGTAGTTCTCGTGGGACCCGTACGACGCGCCTTTGCCGTCGACGTTGTTCTTGTAAAGCTGCAGTTTCGCGGCTCCGGGCACGCTGGCGACGTGCCGGGCGGCGGCCTCCATCACGCGCTCACCGGCCTTGTCCCAGATCACCGCGTCCAGCGGGTCGGTGCATTCGGGCGCCGAATACTCCGGGTGCGCGTGATCGACGTAGAGTCGCGCGCCGTTTGTCAGGATCATGTTGGCGGCGCCGACCTCGTCGGCGTCGACCACCGGCGGCGGCCCAGCGGACCGACTCAGGTCGAAGCCGCGGGCGTCGCGCAGGGGCGACTCGACCTCGTAGTCCCAACGGGTTCGCTTGGCGCGTTGGATACCGGCGGCGGCGGCGTAGGCCAGAACCGCCTGTGTCGAAGTGAGGATCGGGTTGGCAGTCGGGTCCGACGGCGAAGAGATGCCGTACTCGACCTCCGTCCCGATAATCCGTTGCATGCCTTGAGCCTAGGCCCGCCGACGATGCAGCGCCGTCGGGGGCTGGGGAGGAGGCGGGCCATCGGGTGAAGCCCGCCGACGATGCAGCGCCGTCGGGGGCTGGGAGGAGGCGGGCCATCGGGTGAGGCCCGCCGACGATGCGGCGTACTCGGGGGCTGATGTCGGGGGCCCCTGAGGACGAGCGGGTGGGCCGGCACCACACCACGCCCGTTTCTTCACACCGGCCACATCAGCCCCGAGCGGGGCGGTGGACTTTTGCCCAGCTTTGAGCGACAGACGGCGGGTACGCGAAACTCCGCGCCCCGCGGGCGGCCGACGCTTCACTTCCGAACCGCGTGACGCTAGCGGCAAGCCGAGTAGCGCGCTGGCCGAAACTATCATTAGGAGTTGATTTCATCAAATAGGTTGCGGCCGTTCATTGTTGGAAGCATTCCAAGAGCGGGTTCAGTGTAAACACCAGCGGGCGAACCGCGCCCACGCGGACAGGATCAGGATTAATGCCGATCTCCACTACCAGCTCAGCGCCGCAAACCGGCCGGCGCTAGTGTGGCCCGGCATGGGCCCTATTCTCCGCTCGCCGGCACGTCGAGGGTCGGCGACCGACGAGGCAGAAAGCTGGTTCCTGCAACGAGGTCTTCCGTCGGTATTGACGATGCGAGGGCGGTGGCGACGGCTCTGGTCGCGGTCGGCTCCCGTCTTGGCGGCGTACGCAACGCTGCACTGCTGGACGTTGCCCGTCCTCCTGGTCACCGATGGCAAGGATGTCGTCATCGATGGCAGACCCTCACCTCGGGAATGGTTGCTCCTGGTGCTCATCGCCCTCGCACCGGTAGCGATGACCGCCGTCGGCTGGCTGGTGTCTCGGATATCGAACGGCCGCACTCGCGCGTTGGCAGCGACGGTGGCGATAACCGTCGTGGGCATCGTCATCAGTGTCGAATCCGGCCCGTCGCACCTTTCGGACGCTGCCGGGGCCGCGGTGATCATGATGATCCTGACCGGCTGTGGTGTCGGGTCGGTGGTCGGCTGGTCGGTGCGCATGACGCTGTCGCACCTTACGACGATCGGTGGCCTTGCCGTCCGGGCCCTGCCGGTGGTTCTGCTCACCACTTTGGTGTTCTTCAACGGCAACGTCTGGATCATGGCCGCGACGATCAGCGGGGACCGTCTGGCATTGGCGATCTTCTTTCTAACCGCCATCGCGGCAGCCTTCGTCATCTCCGCCACATCAGAGCGGGTCAGACCGATGCTGCGAGCACCAGGTGTTGCGCTCAAAGACAGCGGATCCTTGGATAACACGCCATTCGAGACGATGCCGGATCCGCCAAATAGCCCACCGCTGAGCCGGATCGAGCGCATCAACGTGGTCTTCGTGCTGGCCGCGTCACAACTTGCTCAGATCATGATGGTCGCAGCGCTCACTGCCGCCATCTATGTGACGCTCGGGCTCATCGTGCTGACGCCGGCGTTGCAGAAGGAATGGGCCCGCACCACCTCCGACAACGCAACCATGTTCGGCCTGACGGTTCCGGTGCCCGATTCGCTGGTACACCTCTGCCTGTTTCTGGGCGCATTGACGTTCATGTACGTCAGCGCCCGTGCGGCCGGCGACGATGATTACCGCTCGACCTTCGTCGACCCGCTGATCGACGACCTGCACGCCACGCTGACCGCGCGCAACCGCTACCGCAGCCGCATCACGAACCCGCCGGTGACCAGTGTTGACGCCACTGAACTGGGTGATTAGGTTCACCCTGGTGTCAGCTCCTCATTCGGACCCAACAGCGCGCCACGATTCGGCCGATCTGTCGGGTAAGCGTTACGGCGAAGTGCTTCTCGTAACGCCCGGCGAAGCAGGACCGCAAGCGACCGTGTACAACAGCTACCCACTCAACGACTGTCCAGCCGAGCTGTGGGCTGCGCTTGACGCCCATGCCATCGCGACCGAACACGGTGCTGCCACAGCACTATTGAATGGTCCGCGGTACTGGTTGATGAACAGCATCGAAAAGACTGCCCGAGGGCCGCAGATCATCAAGACCTTCGGCGGTATCGACATGATCCTGCAGGCCACCGTTCTGCTGTCATCGATGAACCCGACTCCCTACTCCGTCAATCAGGTGAGCCGTCACACGGTCTTCGTCTTCGACGTCGGCCAAGAAATCTACGAACTCCAGGACCCACATGGGCGGCAATGGGTCATGCAGACCTGGAGCCAGGTCGTTGACCCCGACCTGTCGAGGGCCGAGCTGTCCAAGCTCGGCGACCGACTCAAGCTCCCGACGGGCTGGACCTACCATTCACGCGTGCTCAACGAGGCGTTGCGGATAGACACCACCACCCAGGCCGCCCACGTGCTGCAAGACGACCTGACCAACAGCTATTCGCTGGCCAGCTAGTTTCTGCGGTTCGCCATCCAGCTGCGGTGCCGGACGGCGGCCCTTCGCGCCGCCTTCGCAAGTGCGGGATCGGGCAGATAGCGTCCCAGGGCATCTAGCACTTCCGCCGTCTCGGTCGCTGGGTGCCGCCACATATCCTCAAGCAGCTGCATCGGTTCTGGGCCAGTGAAGAAGCTGCAGAGCACCGCGGGTTCGTCGATCTTTACCGCGAGCGCATCCACAAGCACCGCGGTGTCGACGAAGCTGTCGAGAGTTGCCGCGTCAGCTCGCTGGCGCGAAATCAACCACACTGCAGCATGACCGGAGACCGGGGTGTCCAGCAGCTGACGCACGAAGGGTTCGGCGACCTCGACATCGAACGTATCCAGCGCGAGGAAACCGGCGCGCCGACCGGCGGCGCTGGGCGTCCTGATAACAGCTTCGGTCAGCATCTGCACCCGCTCGGCGGCCGGACAATCTGCCCGCCAGATCGCCACCAAACCTTTGCCAATATCCTTG
>JAVROZ010000894.1:0-5400 GCA_032162485.1 Mycobacterium sp. | reverse complement strand
CTCGGAAACGCTTGTGCCGTCGAAGAATTCGACGACATACGTCCGTTCGGCGACGCTGCGGAATAAAGAAATCGTCTCCTTGGCCTGCCTGCGGGTTCTCATCGAATTCTCGAGGCTGGTCAACCGTTGGTCGAGAGCGAGTCGGGTAAACCGATCGCCGAGTCCATCAAGGACATAGTCGCCCGCCTCGCCCGCCTCGTCGATACGGTTGAGTTCGCTGCGGAAGACGGCCGCCTCGAGCAGACCGGGCTCCGCCGTGCCGACGGTGGCGAACGGCGCCAGGTCGTCCATCATGCTGCCGCCCGCTGCGTCGATGACGCCGGTTCGGAAACCGATGGACGAAAGGTGCCCTTCGCCGATGCCGCGGACGCTCATCACGAATCGGAGGCTGCCAGCGACTAGCTCAGTCTGATCGGGATGGGCCACCATGCTGGGGTTGCATAACGCCGCGCCTTCGATGGCGTACTCACTGGTAAATGTCGCGCCCAGTAACAACTTTCGTGCCTCGGAGAGGTCCCTGACAGGATCCAGACGGTCCGCAAGTTCCCTGGCGTGCCGACGGAAGGTGCCAGCAAGATCGCGGTGACGCTCATTGAAGCGGATGACGACGTCATCTAGCGACGCCCGCACTTGCTCTTCGTCCAAGGCCAGGATCCTGCCCAGCACCGCGCCCGTTCGGGATTGGTGTTGCTGCTCGAAGCCCTCCTGGCCTGGCACGAACAGTCGGGTAATCACTCGCGCCGGATTGGCAGTGAGCCGCTCGCGGTTACGTGTGATGAGCCCAGCCTGCACAGAAGTCATAGCTGCACAGTCGAGAAACGCCGAGCATGTTGCATGGTCGAGAGCACCGCCAGAGTCGACTCCGCGCCCTGGTTGCGGTTCACGCCGTCGGCGTGCAGGCCGTCGAATCCACCGCCGGTCTTGGGGTCCCACATAAGCTGTCCCGCGTCGTTGCCACCCATGAACCAGGCCGCAGCGGCCAGGACTCCGTTGGGCCAGATCGAAGAAGAGTCAATGACGGCCGCACGTGCGCACGCGTCGGCGAGCGTGGACACCTCGATCGGCTGCTGATCGAATGCGGGTCGAAGGTCGTCTGGCCCTCTGCCTGCCGAGGGGGTGGGCGAGAGGTGACCCCCCGCGGTTTCGTATTCGACCAGCCAACGCAACAGATCCAAGCCCCGGTACCGCAGTTTGGAGTCGTCGAGCGCGACGCCCGCGGCGATCATCGCCTCGGCGAGAACAGCATTCGCATAGGTCAGTCGCGGCTCCGGCCACGGCCAGGATGGGCTGCCGTTCGCCTCGGCCACGGTGTCGGCGTAGTCGGCGAGGAGTTCTCGTGCGACCTGATGTCCGGGGTCGACAGAGAGGAGTTCGGCGGCGCCCAAGGCCGCGAAAGCCATGGCCCGAGGCCAGGGCGATCGCACCTTCGCGGCGCGCTCGAACTGGATGACGGCCAACCGACGAACCAACGACACGTCACTATGCGCGGCGGCGGTTCCCAGTCCCCAGATGCAGCGCCCCCAGCAATCCTGCAGCGACGGCTCATCCTCCCAACGCCCCTTGCGGTCCATCCGGTTTCGGCAAGGGCCGGCGTAGGACTGTGCATCGTTCAGAAACTGGACAGCCACGCGCGCAAGGCCGTTGACCTCTCCGCCAGAGTTGGGCTCCCGGGTGGCGACGACGAGAACCCGGGCCATGTCGTCGGTGCAGTAGCCGTGTTCGGGCCGGGGGTCGGTGAGCCGGGCATGCTCGAAGGTGCCACGTCGGTCTGTCAACCGCAACAGGTGGTCGAATTTCGGGCCCGGTATGGTGGGGGCGGTCATACCAGCGCGCTGCGTTCAGTGATAATCCGTTGCGCCAGAACCAGATAGGCATTGGCCACTATCGGCCACGCCATCGTCGGGGCCAATCGGCGTGCCTCGGCGGCCATGGAGCCGGCAAGACGTGGATCGGTCAGCAGTTGGCGCAGTGCGGATGCCAGCGCATCGGGATCATTGTGACCGACGACGATGCCCGCCCCACTGCCGAGAAGTTCGACAGCGTGCGGGAAGGCGGTCGCGACGACTGGCCGGCCACTCGCGATGGCGTCGACCAGAACACCGGAAGTGACCTGATCCGTGGAGTCGTAGGGCAACACGACCACGGCTGCGGCTCGAACGAGAGTAGTTAGCGACGACACGTCGTGGTAATTGGCGTCGAAGTGCACCGAGTCCGCTACGCCCGCCCGCCGTGCCTGATCGGCACGCGCGTCGCGATATGCCTCGCCGTCGGTGGCTAGAACCTTTGGGTGCGTTCGTCCGGCGATCAGGTAACGCGGCCGGCCACGGAGCTCACACAGCGATCCCATCGCCTCGATGACCCGCTCGATGCCTTTGCCCGGTCCTAGTAGACCCCAGGTCAACAGCGTCGGTCTGCCCGAACGCTTTACCGGAGTGTTTTTCAGGACGGTCGCGCCGTGCGCGATCGTGGTGACTTTTCCACGATCGATGTCGAAGCCGTGATACAGACGTTGTCTGGCCGCCTCCGACATGACAACCACCTGATCCGCCATCGCCGCAATGGTCTCGAGCACCGAACGCTGGTGCGGCGTCGGGTTCTTGAGGACCGTATGGGCGACCACGATCGACGGGATATCCAGTCCGCCAAGGATTTCCACTACTTCGTTTCCATCGGGACCGCCGTAGATGCCGTACTCATGCTGCACGATCGCGATGTCGCTCTCGTTCAACAGATCGGAGGCGGCAGCCACGGATGCCGCGGAACCGTTGACCAGCTCGCCGACCAGCCGAGTGTCAGAACATGACGACCCATCAGCCACGCGCACTACTCCAACGTCAGAACCGCTCGCGCACAGCGCCTTCGACAGAGCGGCGCTGAACGTCGCCAGTCCACACAGTGTCGGTGGATAAGTACTGAGCATGCCGAAACTCGCGGGGCGGGAAAGGCCATGCGCATCAAGAGCTAGATTCGGTCTGTCAAGACTGAATAAGGTGTTCAAAGTGATCCCGACGGACGGTTATCACCGGCGTGTCCGGCGTGAGCTGGTGCTCTGGGCGATCAGCGGCGGACAGCTGATGTCATCCCGGACTGGCTGGGTTGCCAACGTAACTGACGCTACACCCTACGAGCCGCTACCGCGGCCTCAGCCCCGCCAAGACTCTTCCCCCACCTGCTGTCCTAAGCCGTCCGGGAGGTCCTGCTCAGCACGGGCACGGGCACGAGCACGGCGCACTGCTTCACCCACTATTTGGTGGGCCACATCAGCCAATTTGCGGTGCTGTGATTGGCTAATCGCTCGTAGTTGAGTAAACGCGGCCTCGGAGCTACGTCCGGTGCGTCCGCGGATGATGCCGATCGCTTGATCGATCACCGGGCGGGAGGACAATGCCGTTTGCAACTGGACAGAGAGAGCAAGCGCGCCCGCGAGAATCTGCGCGTTGTGCACCGCGACAGCCGCAGGTTTGCTGAACAACTCCCCGAATTCTGCGGCGTGTTCATCGAAGACGTCTTTGCCGTAGGCATATACATTGATCGCCCCGACCACCCGATCAGGCAGCAACAGCGGTAGCGACAGTGCACTGTGCACCCCCAGCCTGCCGACGCGTGGACCGAACCGCGGCCACATCTTCTCCCCTCCCAACGACCCTGAACGCACCGTGCGACGTTCCATCGCCGCGGTGATGCAGGGCCCCTCGTTGAGGGTCACGTACTGGATTTCGTCGATCTTGGCGACGAAGGGGGCGCTGGCCGCCAACGCTACGACCCTGTTGTCCACTCGGTCGACGTTCAGCAGCGTCACTCCGGCACCATCGGCGCCGGGTATCGCGCGGACAGCAAATTTCGCTATCTCCGCGAGTAACTCGGGCAACCGCCGGTGGCCGGCGATCAGCCCCGCGAGATTACTGATTGCCGCCTGCAAATCTTCATCATCAGCACTGAGCTGCTCCGGTGTCCGCGACCTTGGCGGCGGCCCATCAGCGTCCTCGGTGAACTCCACCATCGCAGGTACCTGCTTCATAGTGCTGCTGGAACCGACATCACCGCGGTGACCAGCCGTGTGCCCCGGGCGGTGCCGCCGCGAGACTACTTCCATCCTAGGTCGAGGTGTGGCTGGTCACTTCCTGATTCGGGCGAAAGGGCCAACACCGCCGCGAGCGCGTCCAAGCCGGTGTAGGGTCACAACTGCTGAGAAGCTCAGCTGGTCGGGACGGGTTTCAGCCGCACGCTGCCGAGGCCGAGGAGCACGATAGCTCCGAACCTGACACGCCGGTGATCGTTCGAATATGGATCACCTATGACCGACACACTGTTGCATTCTTGCGCCCTCCCCGGCGATGCCATTTCCACACCGGTGGCCCTTATAAGTGCCTACGGCGAAATCGATGGAGCGAACGCACACACCCTCGTCGAGCATTCACTCGCCGAGCTGACGCGTTACAGCGGGCTGATTCTGGATATGACCCGGCTGGAATTCTTTAGCGCCGCAGGTTTCTCAGCGCTGCACAGAATCTCGGTGGCGTGCGCGCATGCCGGAAAAAACTGGGCAGTGGTGCCGGGTGCTGCGGTATCCCTACTGCTCCGGATCTGCGACCCGGACGGTTGGTTGCCGGCCGCCGATACCGTGGGTGCGGCACTGGCCAGAGTTCAAGGATCGTTTTCCTATGCGGACCGTCCCGAAAGTCTTGTGGTACAGCGCGCCCGCGCTGATCGCCTTATTCCGGTGCCGAGAGTTCGGCCAACTCCGCCACGATGAGGAGCCGCGAGTACCGGTCGGACATCAACCTGCGGGCCACATCCGTTAAGTGGTCGCCATTGTCCCGCGCATAGGTACGTAACAGCGCAAACGCCTCCTCCACGGACACATCTAGGAGTTGGCGAAGCAAACCCTTGGCCTGCTCGACGATGACGTGGTTGGTCAGCGCCGAACGCAGCTGCGGCACCACCGTAAAGGGTGTGGGTGGATGTTCCTGCAGGATCGCGACAGACGCGATACGCGTCAGGGTCTGACCGACGAGCAGATCCGCTTCGTTCAATTCTCCGGGGCCGGTACCGAACAGACCGAGCGCGCCCAACACCATCCCGGCTGCCCGCATCGGGATGGCGTGCACGGAGGCAAAACCGGCATCGAGCGCGGCGGGTACGAACTGCGGCCACCGCTGTTCCTCCCCACGAATGTCAGCTACCGAGACCGGTTCGCCGCTGAGGTAGCAGTCCACACATGGGCCTTCGTCAGCTTGTAGCTGGAAGAGCTCCAATTCGTGTGCCTGCTCCGAGGTGGCGGCCAATAAGCGAAGCTGCTCCAGCGGGTCGGCGAGCAGAAATCCCGCCGCCGCTACGTCCAGCAGCTCGGCGCAGCGCTCGGTTAGCCCGGTAAGCAGGTCGACGATGTCGAAGTCATCG
>JAVROZ010000893.1:0-3635 GCA_032162485.1 Mycobacterium sp. | reverse complement strand
AGTCGATTAGGAGTGCAACGATGAGCCTGGTCATAGCCGAATCGTTTTCCTCGCACCTGACGCTCAGCACCCGACTGGTCTACGAGCTGGGAGACCCGCGGAGCACCCTGCGTGCGATCACCGACCGCACCGGCGAGGCGGTCGTCATTCACGCCGGCGGCGAGATCGATGCCTGTAACGAGCACACGTGGCGCCAGCTGATCAATGAGGCGGCCGCCACCGCTACCCTGCCCGGCCCTTTTGTCGTCGACGTCTCGGAAGTCGACTTCATGGGCTGCTGCGCCTACACCGTGCTGGCCGAGGCAGCCGAACAGTGCCGCCCACGCGGCGTCGAATTACGGCTGGTCACGCACACGCCGATCGTCGGCCGGATCGTGGCAGCCTGCGGGTTGAGCGACGTGCTGCCGATTTACCCGACGGTCGACCATGCCCTGGCGGCGAGCGTCGACCTCAAGTGATCTAACGCCGTTACGCCGCGCCGTCGCAGAAAGCGCCGGTAACGGCCAGTTCCCGGGCTGCACCGGCAGGCGGCGGGCCCACCTCGAGCACGGACCGCACGGCCGCGCGCAGGTAGTTGCGCCGGATGGACAGGCTGTACTGCTCGCCACGCCGCGCGATCCACTTCGGCAAATCGAGAATGCATGTCGCGATCAAGTCGACCGCGCCGGCGTCGCTGCGCCCCCAGAGAGCTTCGGCCAACCGCGCCATCACATCGGTGAGTTGGAGCTCGAGAGCTTGCAATTGCTCGGCGATCTCGCGCGGCATCGGCTGACTCACCACGTCGTGGCGATGCACCGTCATCAGGCAGGCCGCCGATCCCGGGTGCAACTCCGGGTATAGCAGCGACGTTTCCGCGGCCGCATAGACCGCGTCCAACGGCTCACTACCCGGCCGGGCCGTCGCTTCCTCGACGAAGCCGGTCAACTGGCCCAAGAAGCGCTGTTCCGCGCGAATCCAGACGCGGCCGAGCAGCCCCCCGCGGGACTCGAAGGTGCGGTAGATCGCGCCGTTGGAGACGCCGGTCGCCTTGGTGAGCGCGCGGATCGTCACAGCCTCGATGCCGTCCTGGGCAACCAGGTCTTCCGTAGAATCCAAAACGTAATCGTGCTCTTGCACGGTGGGACTCGGCACTGCTGGATCGCTCCTTCGTGAGACGGCAACGAGGCCTTTGTTAGGCCATTGTCTCCAACTGGTCCGGTTCGTACAGCAAAATCGCCGACATGGTCGAACTCTTTCGGCACAGCACTCCTCACGCTTCCGAATAGGCACTTCAAAAGGGGGTAGCTTCCGGATATGAGCACGTCGCGCCCAGACTGCGACCCTCCGACGGTTGGCGTAGAAGAGGAATTCCTCCTCGTCGATCCGGACTCCGGCGAGCCGGCACCCCGCAACAGCGCGGTGGCCGCGGAAGCCCAACGCCGCGGTGTCGACCTGCACGTGGAATTGAGCAGTTGCCAGGTGGAAATCAACTCCGGCGTGGCGACAACCGGCCAGCAACTACGCGACGAGCTCACCACGCTGCGCCGCGCCGCGGCGCAGGCGGCCGAGGCGGTCGGTGTTCGGTTGCTGGCGCTCGGCCTACCGCCGGTGACGCCGCACAATTTCCCGATCACCGACACCCCCCGCTACCGGCAGATTGGCGAGCAGTTCGGCATGGTCGCCCACGAGCAGGGCATCTGCGGCTGTCACGTGCATGTGCAGGTGCCCGATCGTGCGGCCGCCATCCACGCCAGCAACTGGCTACGGCCGTGGTTGCCGACACTGCTTGCGCTGTCAGCGAATTCAGCGGTGTACCGCAACTCCGATTCGGGCTACGCCAGTTGGCGCAGCGTCCTGTGGCGACGGTGGCCGGTCGCGGGTGCGCCGCCGTATTTCACCTCACCCGATGATTACGACCGCACGGTGCGCATGCTGGTCGACACCGGTGTGATCCTGGACGAGGGAATGGTTTATTGGGACGTGCGTCCGTCGGCGGATTTCCCGACGGTCGAGGTCCGGGTAGCCGATGTTCCGGCGACGGTGGCCGACACTGTGCTGCTGGCGACGATCATCAGGGCGGCCGTGATGACCGCAGTCGACGAGCGCCCCGAAGGTGCAGACCGGCTGCCCCCGGCCGCGCTGCGGGCGGCGTACTGGAAGGCCGCCCACGACGGGTTGGCCGGGAACACACTGGATTTGGTGAATGGACGCGGCGCGGTGCCCGCGCGCGAGCAGTTATCCGCGCTGGTGCATCGGGTGCGCCCGGCGTTGGATGCGCTCGGTGAGTATCAGGATGTCCGGGACGGACTCGATCGCGTAACCACGCTGGGCAACGGGGCGATACGGCAGCTGCGCGCGTGGCGCAGACGTGGCGAGGTGATGGACGTCATCGAGGAAGCCGCTGCGGCCACGCTCAGCTGACTGTGAGCAGGCGATACAGTCCGATCAGTCCAACCACCACGATGGTCGCGCGCAGCGCATTGGGCGACAGCCGACGTCCATAGCGTGCCCCGAGCAGTCCCCCGATCGACGACCCCACTGCGATCAGACCGGCAACCGGCCAGCTGATGCGGTCGAAGGCCACCAACGTATAGCCAACGGCTGCAACAAGATTGACTATCAGGGTCAGCAGGTTCTTCGCGGCGTTCATGCGCTGCACCGATTCCGGCAGCAGCGCACCCATCACGCCGACCAGCAGGATGCCTTGAGCAGCGGTGAAGTAGCCACCGTAGACGCCAACGGCGAACGTGCCCAGCACCAGCGCCGTCATCCGCGCCGGCGTGATGTGCTCAGCGGAGCGCCCGGTCGCTTCGGCGCGGCGGCGCGCCCAGGCCTGGATGCGCGGGCCGATCAGCACCAGGATCAGGGCCAGCACCAACAACCCCGGCACGACCCGGGTGAACACCTTCTCGGGCAGATGCAGCAGCAGGTAAGCGCCCATTGCCGCGCCGATCAACGATGCCGGGATCTGCCACCGCAACCGGTCCCACTGACCACGTAGTTCCCTGCGGTAACCCCAGGTGCCCGAAACGCTGCCGGCAACCAGGCCGACCGCATTGGACATGGTGGACGTGACCGGCGGATAGCCCAGCGCGACGAGCGTCGGAAACGTGATGAGGGTGCCAGATCCGACCAGCGCATTGATCGCGCCGGCGCCCAGGCCCGCGAGCCCGATCAAGAGCATGTGGGAAACGGACACCGGAAAACCTTAGTCGGCCTTAGTTCACGCCGACTTATGGAGGCTGGCACCATTAGACCCCGTGCTCGAACTGATCGACAAGGGCGTTGCCACCCAGTCCCGTCCGGCCCCCCTGTTGTTCGTCCATGGTGGTTGCCTCTCGGCATGGTGTTGGGACGAACACTTTCTCGATTTCTTCGCCGAGCGGGGATTCAGAGCCGCGGCGGTCAGCTGGCGTGGCCATGGCACCAGCAGCTCGCCCACCCCGCCAAGCAAGTTTTCCATCGCGCACTATCTCCACGATGTTCGTTGGGCGGCGGATCAACTTGGCGGTCGGCCGGTGCTCGTCGGTCACTCCACGGGCGGTTACATCACGCATAAGTACCTCCAGGACCGCGACGCCCCTGCCGCTGTCCTGGTGGCTTCGGCGCCCGCGCGAGGCATCTTCCGGGCCTCGATGCGGGTTTGGCGGCAACAA
>JAVROZ010000892.1:0-3778 GCA_032162485.1 Mycobacterium sp. | reverse complement strand
TTCCTATCCAGGGTCCGGCCCGCGCCAGTGGTGCGAGCGGCCCTCGCAACGTTTCCACCACACTCGATCCCTGCGGAGGAATGAACGCCGCCGCCAGAATCATTTCGCGCACCCTGGCAGCGCCGAGTCGGGCTACGACACCCGGCACAATCACCCCGCCCAGGGAATGTCCGACGATCACGACATCGCGCAGCGAGGCACCGTCCACCTGGGCGACCACGGACTCCACGCAGCCGGCAACGGAAGAGGCTGCCAGGTCGGCGGGACTACGGCCACGCCCAGGCAGGTCCACGGCCAGAACGCGTAATTCCGGTTCCCGGCAGGTCAATTCAGCGATCACCAAATCCCAGCAGTCTCCCGCGTGAGCACCGCCGTGCACCAGGACGAGGCCGGGGAGATCCATTCGATGTCGACCTTAGACTTCGCGGTAAGGAGCCCTACTAAAGGAGAAGAGCATTGAATAGCGAAACCTATCAGCGGGGCCGCGAAATCCGTTCCGAAGTTCTCGGCAGGGATTACGTCGACAAAGCACTCGCCGAAGCCGATGACTTCACCGGCCCCCTGCAGGATCTCGTCACCGAGTACTGCTGGGGTGCGGTGTGGGGGCGCGAGGGCCTGAGCCGCAAGACCCGCAGCCTGTTGAATCTGGCAATGACATCGGTGCTCAACCGGCCACACGAACTGCGCACGCACATCAAGGCCGCGTTGACCAACGGCGTCACCCGTGACGAGATCCGTGAGGTATTCCTGCAGGTCGCCATCTACGCGGGTGTGCCGGCCGCGGTCGACAGCTTTCGCACCGCCGGTGAGATCTTCGCCCAGCTCGACAATATATAGCGCGGGGAAAGCGGTTACCTTGCAGGCAGTTTCAGTATCCGATTGTTTCCGGCGTCGGTGACATAGACATTGCCAGCCGAATCCACGGCCACGCCCGCGGGACGGTCGAGACCGATGAACGGCAGCGCGGTCGCTGCGGGAGCGCCCGCTGCCAGCTTGAGTACTCGGTTGTTCCCGCCGTCGACGACGTACAGGCTGCCCGCGCTATCGAGCGCCACACCTTCGGGGTTCTTTAGATCCGCAATCGGCAACTCGACCATTCCGGAGGTGCTCAATTTGAGCACTCGGTTGTTCCCGCCATCGGCGACGTAGACGGCGCCCGAGCCGTCGACCGCCACCCCGGTGGGATTCCTGAGGCCGATAAAGGGCAGTTCGACCGGGGACGACGAACCCGCCGCCTGCTTGAGCACCCGGCTGTTCAGCCCGCCGCCGGCGACATACAAATTGCCCGCGCTGTCGACCGCGACCCCTCTGGGTACGTCCAGGTCCGCGAGCACCTTGTCCGGTGTCGACGAACCCGCCACCAGCTTGAGCACTCCGCTGGCGGCCGAATCGCTGAAGTAGAGGCTGCCCGCAGCGTCCACCGTCAGCCAATCGGGATGCAGATCGGTGAAGGGCAGCCCGATCGCCTGGTCCGCCCCTGGGTCCAACTTCAGGATCCGGCCACCCCGGTGAGGCGGAAACAGGTTGCCGGTGCCGTGCACGACGTAGACGGCACCGGCGTCGTCCACCGCCACCGCCGATGGGCCGCTGAGGTCGGTGAATGGCAACACGACCTGCCCGGGGAACGGCGCCAGGGGTGCCGGTGACGTCGAAGCGGGTTGGGGAGCCTGTGACGACCGAGCAGGCGGGGTCGAGCTGTGGAACATGAATAGATACGCCGCCACACCGGCGGCGATCAGCAAGACCACAGCCGCCACGGCACTTGCGATCGTCCGTCGGCGGCGCCGATCCCGCGCATTCGGCTGCATTGCCATGGCGTTCGGATTAGCACACCTCGGCGGTTGGCGTCCAGACCTGCTTGGCGCAGGCTGCCCCTGCGGTTGACAAGCCATGCATCGCTGGCGAGGCTTGCACCGAACTTGACACGGTCCGAGAAAACGAGGCGAGCGAAGTGGACATCGGGTTTATCGGGTTGGGACACATGGGTTTTCCCATGGCGCGCCGCCTCGTCGAGGCCGGTCATGATGTCGTCGCCTTCGATAGGTACCCGCCGGCCCTCGAGCGTATCGCTGTCCTGGGGGCGCACATCGCCTCCTCACCGAGGGAGGTCGCCGACCGCGCCGAGACGATACTGGCGAGTTTGCCAACGCCAGCCACTTCGCTCGAAGTGGCAACCGAGAGAGCCGGGGTGATCGAGGGTTCGCGCGTCAAGCGATATGTCGACTTGTCCACCGTGGGCGGCCGAACAGCGGTACAGATTCATGACCGTCTTGCACAGCGCGACATCGCCGCCCTCGACAGCCCCGTCAGTGGCGGGGTCGGCGGCGCCGAACGGGGAGACCTTGCCGTCATGGTGTCTGGTCCACGCACCGAATTCGTGATCATCGAACCCGCGCTGCGGACTCTCGGCCGGCCGCTCTATGTCGGCCACCAACCGGGCGCCGCGCAGACCATGAAGCTGGCCAACAACATCCTGGCCGCCAACGTCTTGGCCGCGACGGCGGAAGTCGTGGTGATGGGAGTCAAAGCCGGTCTGGACCCCAACGTGATGATCGAGGTGCTCAACGCGGGCTCCGGCGGGACGAGCGCGAGCCGCGACAAGTTCCCCAGGGCGATCCTGCCACGCACCTTCGACTACGGGTTCGCGACCGGACTGATGCTCAAGGACGTGCGGCTCTATCTGGACGAGGCCGAGCCGCTCGGGGTGTCAGTCGATGTCGCCCAGGCGATCCTTCGAGTCTGGGAAGCTGCCGCGCAAGATCAAGGGCCCGAATCGGATTTCACTACGGTGATCAAACCATTCGAAAAGATCGCCGGGGTCATTGTGGGTGCTCAGCGATCGCCAACGGTCTAGCGAGCAAGTCGAGCCGGCATGCGGCCGACTAGCGATCTAGCGGGCCGGGGCGGCGCGCGAACGGGGCCAGCCGAAAAGCCATGCGGCGAACAGAAAGCACAGGGCACCGAAGAAGGTGCCGATGTTGGCCCATCTCAGACTGACGTCCGTCCCTGACCGGAGCACGAGCGCACTTACTGCCGAGACGCCGAACAAGACGGATCCAGCCAGATTGAGAAAGGCGATGCGCTGGGACACCGACGCGACGTGGGAATGCCGCCGTGCCCGAACCTCCGGCACCATCGCGATAGCTGAGGAGATCAGGAACGCCGTTGAACCAACGATGTCGGGCACCCACACCTCGACATCTATCAACTCCGGGTGCGCACCAATGGTGCGGGCGGCGTCGATGGTGTTGACATTGAACAGCACTGTCCCCAGCAACTGGCTGGCCGCGGCCAGCCAGTCGGAGGTGCGACTGCGCAATGGCAGCGAGTGCCGCGCAGCCTCGGACAGGTCGCGACGAGCAAGGACCAACTGCAGGGCCGCGGCGGCGGTGAAGAATACTGCCCCAGTTGCGTAAATGACCGCTGAGAGCAGCGGCGGCCAGGTATGCGGCAGTGAGAGTGGCACAGCGAGTGCGAACAGAGCAGCGCCGACCATGAACAACAGGCCTGTCCAGCGCACCATGACGCCACGCAGCCTACCGCGGATCCTGGTTGCCCGACGTCTACCTCTCGGCGACTCGGGCCCCGAAGGGCGCCCGAAGTCCGGCTCAGCACGTTACAACAAAAGCCGAGAATGTTATTATCCGCAATGAAGAACTACACTTGTCATTAAGGCAGCAAAACCGCCTTTACCAGGACAGATGACTAATCGAGATGCTTACCGGAAATCCGTTGATGGACAACCAGAAAAAATGTTAGGTTATCTATCATATGGCCC
>JAVROZ010000891.1:0-7698 GCA_032162485.1 Mycobacterium sp. | reverse complement strand
GCGGCTCGCAAAGCTGTCACTGAGGTTTGGTAGGCATCCTGGTGGATCGGGTAACGCACTACACCCATGCGCTGACGGAATGCGGCTGCACCGCCAAACAGACGGGCTGCTTCTTGGTAATTACCGGCGTTGGTAGCCAGGCCGGCGAGGACCTCGAGGGTATCCGGGAGGTGCAGGTAAACGCCCCTTTTGGCTGCGGCTGCGAGCGCATCATGAACGTCGCGTTCGCCTTCGCCAAGCTCACCTTCCGCGATCGCAACCCGGCCGCGGGCCAGCAGCGCTGCTGCCAGGTGCCAGCCAGTCGCCGTCGATATGGCAGCGTCGGCCAGCTCTCGAGCCAGCGCATAATCACCGCGTGCGAAGGCGACTTCGGTGGAATTGAAGGAGCGTTGCACTGCCGCGATCCCCGGCTGGGAGATGCGCATGAGTTGCCAGGCCGCCTCGCTGGCATCGTCCGCGGCCGCGAGATCACCAGCTGCCAGGCATGCCTGAGACAACGTCGCGTAAGCCATCCCGACGAAGTAGTCGCCCATCTCAACGGCGCCGTCCAGCGCGATGCCGGCTGTGGCGTGCGCCGCATCGACCTCACCGTGGCGCGCGAGCGACATGCCGAGACCCATCAGAGCCACCGGTTTAAGGACTTCGTCGCGGGCCTCCTGGCACTCGGCTGCCATCGCCGTGAATTCGGAAACGGCCCCAGTTATGTTGCCCTGCATGTAACTTGCCCACCCCAGACTCACCCGACACTGCCGCGAGTTTGAGGTGTCGGCGATCGCATCGGCGACATCGCGTCCCTCCTCACCTGCCGCACGTACCGCTATGGGATCACCCATGGTGATCGACGTGCTGGACTGCCAGGCCAGGATCTGACTTAGCCGCGACCGATCGTTCAGCGCCCGGGCAAGATCGATCGCCTCGGCGTAATAGCCCGCGGCCGCCTCGGCGTCGTAGCCGGTGCCGGCAATGTAACCGCAGGCGGTCAGCGCCCGGACCAGCAGGGCCGGGTCGTCGAGTTCGCGGGCGATTTCGACCGCCCGTTGCGCGCGGTCCATGCTGCCGCCGAGAAACATATTGAGCACGGCCTCGTCGGCGAGCGCGCGCGCGTGCACGGCGGGTGCCACGTCCGGGTCCGTATTGCCGGTGGCAATAATCGTGCTGAACCACGCGCGCCCTTCCACGATGCGGCCTCTCGTCAGCCATACCGGCTGGAGCGACGACGCAAGCGTCAACGCGAGTTCTTTATTACGGTTTTCCAGGTCCCATCCGAGTGCGCTGCGCAGATTGTCCATTTCGATCTCGGCCTGCTCGAGGCATTGCTGATAGTCGGGTCGCGCCGGCGCATCGAGCCGCGCCGCGATCGCTGTGTAGTGATCACAATGTCGGGACCGGACGGCGTCAGCCTCACCGGACTCGCCGAGTTTCTCCAGCGCGTACTGGCGCACCGTTTCGAGCAGCCGGTAGCGCGTGCGACCGCTGCTCTCGTCGACGACCACCAATGATTTGTCGACGAGCAGAGTGAGCTGGTCCAAAACCTGATATCGCTCGATCTCGCCATCCCCGCATACCGATTGCGCGGCGTGCAGATCGAATCCGCCGAAGAAGACCGCAAGGCGGCGGAACAGGATGCGCTCGGTCCCGGTGAGCAAGGCATGTGACCAGTCCACCGAAGCGCGCAGTGTCTGCTGGCGGCGCACCGCGACTCGCGAACCTCCGGTCAGCAATCGGAAGCGGTCATGCAGGCTGTCGACGATCTCGGTCAACGACAACGCGCGGACTCGCGCGGCGGCAAGCTCGATCGCCAGTGGCATGCCGTCGAGCCGCTTGCAGATCTCGATCACGGCCGCGCTGTTGTCGTCGGTGATGATGAAGCCCGGTCGGGCCAGGCGGGCGCGTTCGGCGAACAGCTCGATGGCTTCATCGGTCAGGGACAGTGACGCCACCTGCCAGGTCGCTTCGCCTGGCACATTCACGGGTTCACGACTGGTTGCCAGGACGGTCAGCTGTGGTGCCGCACCCAACACAGCAGCGAGCAGCGTGGCGGTCGCGTCCAGCAAGTGTTCGCAGTTATCCAGTACCAGCAGCATCTGGCGGTCGCGAACGAATCGCAGCAGGTTATCCATCGTGGTGCGGCCCGGGTGGTCCGGCAGACCCAATGCGCGGGCCACCGTCACCGGCACCACCTCCGCGGCGGTGATCGGCGCCAGGTCGACGAAGCACACGGCGTCGGTGAAGTCGGCCGCAATCTGGCTTGCCACCTGCACCGCCAGCCGGGTCTTGCCCACGCCACCGGTCCCGGTCAGGGTCACCAGCCTGTTGCTGGCCAGGGCATCGCACAGGCTGGCGATTTCCGCCTGGCGCCCAACGAAACTCGTGAGCTGAACCGGAAGATTCGGTGTGGCAACGCTGATCTGGGTACGCAGCGGCGGGAATTCATTCCGCAGGTCGGGATGGCACAGCTGCACCACCCGCTGCGGCCGGGCTAAATCACGCAGCGGGTGGGCCCCGAGATCGGTCAGCCAAACATCAGCCGGCAACGAGTCCACGACGAGGTCGTCCGTCGTCCCCGAGAGCACCGTTTGGCCACCGTGGGCCAGGTCGCGCAGTCGTGCCGTGCGATTGATCGTCGGTCCGATGTAATTGCCTTCGTCGCGCAGCCTTACCTCGCCAGTGTGGATCCCGATGCGCAACCGGATGGGTGCCAGCGGCGCCCGTTGCAGGTCCAGGGCGCAAGCGACGGCGTCCGAAGCCCGGCCGAATGCGACCACGAAGCTGTCGCCTTCACCCTGTTCGACGGGGCGCACGCCGTCACGCGCCGCCACCGCTTCGGACAGCGCCCGATCCAGCCGCGCCACCGCGGCGGCCATCTCCTCCGGCTGGGACTCCCACAGCCGCGTCGACCCCTCGATGTCGGCGAGCAGTAGCGTCACCGTTCCGGTCGGCAGCTCGCTCACACCAACGTCACTCCACTCCGTCGTGCTCATGCTAGCCAGCATGCGGTGACGTGGATCGCAAAACATCAGCCAAATTGCCAATGGTTGCCAAGGGCGTTCTGCCTCCCTACATATTGGTCGGCTCCGAAATTGGCACGTTGGCCGATGGTCCCTCGCCGCCGTCGCCGAATAGTCGATTCCATTCCATCCCGAGGGAGGCCGTCATGACCGTCGTCGTCAATCAACCAACAAACGTCTTCGACCTGCAGCTACCAGCGATCGCCTACCACGACGCGCGCGAGCCCGAGGAGATCCACCGGCTGATCAGGCAGGGTCGCGACCAAGCGCCCATCGCGATGGGTCCCTACGGACCCGAGGTTCTGACCTACGAATTGGTGCGCACCGTGCTGCGCGATTCCCGGTTCGCCATGCCACGCGGGATCGGGTTGGTGGTGCAGGGCATCAGCTCCGGACCCGTCTGGGACAAGGTGTGCCGCCTGCTCATCAGCCTTGACGGCGCCGAGCACCATCGCCTGCGTCGCCTGGTCTCGCGCGCGTTCACGCCGAAGGCCGCCGCCCGGATGCGCACGGCGTGCACCGATGTCATCACCGAGCTGGTCGGCCAATACGCCGGCGCCGGGCGCTGCGACATGGTTGCCGACATCGCCCAGCCCTATCCGATCCCCATCATCTGCGCGCTGCTGGGCGCGCCGCGGGAGGATTGGCAGCTCTTCTCGGCGTGGGCCTGCGACATCAGCAAAGCCTTCGGGGCCAACGTCGCCGCGGAGGAACACGCCATCCTGTCGGCATGGGATCGGCTCGAGGCTTATATCGAGGACCTGATCGCACGACGGCGCGACTGCCTTGCCGATGATCTGATCTCCGAGCTCATCCGCGCCCAGGACGATGGGCTCTCCGACAGCGAGGTCGTGAACTTGGCCGCGATTCTGCTCAATGGCGGAACCGACACCACCCGCAACCAGTTGGGGGCCGCCGTGCAAGTCCTTTCCGAGCACCCCGACCAGTGGCAGCTGCTGGCCGAGCGGCCCGAACTCGCACCGCAGGCCGTCGAAGAACTCATCCGGCACTCACCGATCGTCTTCAGCGCCCTGCGCGTTGCCACCGAGGATGTTGAACTCGGTTTCGAAAAGGGTCCGGTGCTCATCCCGGCGGGCACGGTCGTCATCGCCAATACGGCTTCCGGCAACCGCGATGAGGCGGTCTACGACCAGCCGGACCGGCTGGACATCACCCGTGTGGCGCCGCCGGCCATGCTGACTCTGGGCGGCGGCGTGCACTACTGCCTGGGCGCACACCTCGCCAGGGTCGAACTCGCCGAGGCGTTGCGCGTCATCACCCGGCGCATGCCCAATCTCAGGAGCACCGGTCCAGCTCCGTGGCGCCCGCCCACCGAATTATCTGGCCCGACAACGCTTCCGGTTGAATTCGAAGCCGGTCACTGACCTTTCGCGGAACCGATCATTCTTCATCAGCGGTTTGGGTGGGCCTGTCCTACTTGCATCGATGACGGGACAACGACGCCCAATGACGCGGCTTAACCGACCGGCGTCGGCCGATGCCCGCGGACCAGACCACCGGGCCGCGCGTCGGTCAATTCGCCTGCGGTAACAACGGGCTGCCCCATTACCAGAGTCTCGACATAGCCGTCCGCGCGCTGGATCAACCGACCCGCGCCGCCGGGCAGATCCTCCACCCGTTCTGGGTAGTGCAGGCCGAGTCGGTCGAGGTCGATCAGGTTGATGTCGGCACGTCGACCCGGCGCGAGCACGCCACGATCGCCAAGCCCGTAGAAATTCGCGGGATCACCGGTCAACCGGTGCACGGCGTTCTCCAGGGTTAACCCCGGCCCCCGACTCCGTCCAGCGACCCAGTACGAGAGCAGATAAGTGGTCATGCTGGCGTCGCAGATGATCCCGCAGTGCGCCCCGCCGTCACCCAGACCCTGCAGGCTCACTGGATCCGACATCATGTCGTGCAGATGGTCGTAGTTGTTACCCGCGTAGTTCAGCAGAGGCAGCAGCAGGAATTCGCGTCCGTCCGCACCCAGCAGGATGTCGTAGGCGACCTCCCACGGGTCGCGGCCCTGACGTTCGGCGATGGCGGCGACGCTGTCTTCGGCCGCGGGTTCGTAGTTGAGCGCCTCACCCAGTGGATACAACCGAGTAAAGATGCGGCTATTGCTGAGTTGGTCGGCCGATGGTTCGGCGTCCGTATCGGGCTGTTCACCCAGGATTTTGGAGCGGACCGCCGGATCGCGGAGTCGCTGCACTCGCTCAGCGAGGGGCAGGTCCATCAGCGAGCGGTAGCTGGGCCGGTGGCGGAAGGGATTCATCCGCGATTGATGGCCCATCAGCATGCCGAAGGCGCGGCAGGCGACCTGTGGCCGGATCGCCGCTCCCCCGGCGTTGGCCTCATGCACGGAGGCAAACCACGTCCGCCAGTCGTGGGGATCCTGCTCATTGACCATCGCCAGAAACGTCAGGGGTATCCGGTGCTCGCGGCCCAGCCGGGTGATCCACTCGATTTCGGCATCGATCGAATGCCGCTGGTCACCACCGATAGCGCCGCCGACGCCAGCCGGAACAACTTGCAGGACACCGGAACCCACCTCCGCCATGGCGGCCATCAGCGCGGCGAGTTCGGCCTCTTCCGAATAGGTGCCTGGCACGGGTTCCCCCGATGCGCTGCGATGCCCGGCCGTGCGACCGAACGACATGCCCAACGCCCCCGCTCGCAGGCCGCCGGCAACAATCCGGCTCATGGCATCGATATCCGCCGCGGTGGCGGTGTCCTGAGCGCGATCACCCATCACAAAGCCCCGGACCGCCGCGTGTGGAATCTGGGCTCCGACGTCGACTGCCCTCGGCATCCGCTCCAGGGCGTCGAGATACTCGCCGAATGATTCCCACTCCCATGTGATGCCTTCTGCGAGGGCGGACCCCGGAATGTCTTCGACGCCTTCCATCAGGTCAACCAGCCAGTCGTGCCGATCCGGCCGCACGGGCGCGAAGCCGATGCCGCAGTTGCCCATGATCGCGGTGGTGACGCCGTGCCAGCACGACGGAGTCAGGTGGGGATCCCAGGTGGCCTGCCCGTCGAAGTGGGTGTGCACATCGACGAAACCGGGTGTGACGGTGAGCCCGTCGGCATCAACAGAGCGGTGGGCGGTTCCGTCGACACGCCCGACCTCCACGATGAGACCCTCGCGCACCGCAATGTCCGCAGTACGGGCCGGGGAACCGGTGCCATCCACTACGGTGCCACCCCGAATGATCAAGTCGTACATGATGACCGCCTCCGGGTGTGACCCTGCCACCAACCACTGCTGTGTGATCCGGTATTTCTATAATGATAGCAAGGTTGGCACCCGACGGGCACCGTCGCGACAGGGGTTCAGACCAACGGGCCACGCGACCCGTTCTTGCAATACCAGGCATTGCCCGCGGGGTGTTGCGGTGCCAGGCTGACTGAATGACAGAAGCCGACGGGTTCGTCGACCAGGCCGTGATAGGTCTCGCCGAGCCTCAACCCATGTACAAAGCGCTGCGCGAATCGGCACCGGTGTTCCGGTCGCCGCAGGCGGTGGTGCTCAGCCGGCTTGTCGACATCGAGATGGCCCTCAAGCGGACCGACCTTTTCTCGTCGAACATGGACGCGGTCGACCTCGGCAATCTGCGGCCGCTGATCCCACTGCAGATCGACCCTCCCGACCACGCAAAGTACCGACGCATCCTCGATCCGCTGTTCACTCCGCGGGAGATGGCCCGACGCGAAACGCAGGTCGCCGGGTTGGTGAACGAGATGATCGACCGCTTCGTCGATCGTGGCGAATGCGATTTCCACGAGGAGTTTGCGGTGCCATTTCCGTGCACCGTCTTCCTGCAGTTGCTCGGTCTGCCACTGCAGGATCTCGACAAGTTTCTGCGGTGGAAGGACGGCGTGATCCGTCCGGCGGGCGCCACCGACTGGGACGACCGCCACGCCGCTTCGGCGCCGGTGGCGCTGGAGATCTACGAGTACTTCGACCGGGCCATCGACGACCACATCGCCAACCCGCGTGACGACGTGTTGTCCGCGATGATCGCGGCGAGCCTACGGGAGGAGGGCGGCGGCGACTCGAAAAAGTTGTCCCGTGAGGAGCTGCTCGATATCTGCTTCCTGTTCCTGATCGCGGGGCTGGACACCGTGACCGATTCGCTCGACTGCTTCTTCGTCTACCTGGCCCGGCACCCCGAGCATCGTCATCAGCTCGTCGAGCAACCCGACATCCTGCCGCATGCGATCGAGGAGCTGTTGCGCTGGGAGACGCCGGTTCCCGGGGTTGCTCGCGTCGCCATGCAAGACATCGAGGTGGGCGGCTGCCCGATCAGCAAAGGCGACCGCGTCAGCCCGCTGCTCGGCGCGGCCAACACCGACCCGGCGGAGTTCCCGGACCCCGAACTGGTCGACTTCGCCCGCAGTCCGAACCGGCATCGCGCGTTCGGCGGGGGTCCGCACCGCTGCCTCGGATCCCACCTGGCCCGCATGGAACTGCGAGTGGCGCTGCGCGAATTCCACCGGCGAATCCCTGACTACGCGATTCCGCCCGGCACCGAGTTGAAGTACACCACCGCGCTGCGCTCGGTCGAAGCGTTGCCACTGATCTTCCCGGCGGCACCGGCGGAGGCGGGACGATGACGCACATCTCAGTCGACGCCGACCGCTGTGTGGGGCACGGACGCTGTTATTCACTGGCACCCGACATCTT
>JAVROZ010000890.1:0-6170 GCA_032162485.1 Mycobacterium sp. | reverse complement strand
GGGGTGGTTCAACGACCCAGCCGGGTGGGAACTCTCCCTACCAGACGCCGACCACGACCCGCCCAGTCCTCAACGCGCCGTGGAGTCAGCCGCCGCACCCGCCGTACATTCCGCCGCGCGGAGATATCCCACGCGGCACTGCGCAATACGGCGGCCCCATCGACCTGCCGGGTGGGTTCTATCTCCCCAACCGTGGGGCGCCGCCCCCACCGCAGCAGCGTGGATACGGCTGGAATAACGGCCAGGCGCCCGGCCGCCCGCCGGCAAATTGGGAAGGACCGCCGCCGCCAAACGGCTGGGACGGTGCGCCGCCTGCTGGCGGCTGGAACCGCCCGTGGGAGGGGCCGCCGCGCGACGTTGGCTATGGGCAGCAGTATTTCGCACCGTTCAACTACAACAACTACACCGTCCTCCCGGTCTTCAACTGGCAATACGGAGGTTGGGGTTACTGGTTCATGGGTGTGTGGGTTCCGCTGTACTGACGGGCTGACTGTGGGCATCGAGCCCGTCACCCGGCGTCGACATGCCGGGCCAGAAAGTCCAGCACCGCCTCGGCAAAGATGTCGTTGCGGTCGCCGGCCACCATGTGCCCGGCGCCGCGGACGTCGGCGAACTCCACCTGCGGAAAGCGGGCGAGAAACTCGTCGGCGCGCTCTTGACTGACCAGGTCACTCACTTGACCGCGAACCAGCAACATGGGCAAGCCGTTTCGCAGAATTGCCTCGACGGCAGCATGCATGCGCTCGGCATCGGTGACCTCGAACGGCGGGAAGGCCGCCCTGCCGCTGATGAATTGCGGATCCCAGTGCCAGTACCAGCGGTCGCCGCGGCGACGCAGATTGGTCGTCAGCCCTTCCAGATCGGTGGGCCGCGGCCGATGCGGGTTGTACTCGGCGATCGCGTCAGCGACCTCCTCGAGCGACGCGAACCCCGATTCCACCCGGTCGGCCATAAAGGCGTGTATCCGATTCGCCCCGGACTGCTCCATGTTGGGCACGATGTCGACGAGCACCACGGCGCTCGCGATCCCCGGCGAAATCTCGCCGGCCAGAAGCATCGAGGTGAACCCGCCCAAGGATGCTCCGACCAGCACCGGCTGAGGAGGAAGGTCGCGCAAGACTTCCACCGCGTCCGCCGCGAAGGTCACCACGCGATAGTCGCCTTCGTCGGACCAGTCGGATTCGCCGTGGCCCCGCAGGTCGATGGTGACCGCTTGAAATCCACGTTCGGCGACTGCGGCGGCCGCCCTCGCCCATGAGCGGCGGGTTTGCCCACCGCCGTGCAGGAACACCACAGCACGAGCCTGCGGGTCGCCCAGGCGGTCCGAGACGATGCGAACGCCCCCCGGTCCGTGGGTGGTGAACGGTTCAGCTGCGCTAGACACCGGAGCCATCAGGAAATACTAGGAGATCTGGTTGATGTGCCCGCGATTGCGCAGGCGACGTATCACGGACAACTGCTCACCGTCACGTCCCGGCGCGAACAACGGGATGATGAAGGCCAGGACGGCCACGATGATGGCCAAGACGGCATATGACGAATGGCTCGCCGCCACAAATGCTTCTTTGCTGCGGTCTGCCAGCTGAAGTCCTGACGGTCCAAGCTGATTGGCGACAGCCAGTGCCTTCGACAACGAATCCGCCACCGGGCCGCGCACAGGTTCGGGATAGTCACCGAGCGCACTGACGATGCGGTGACTGTAGCTGCCGGCGAGGATCGAGCCGGCCAGCGCGATGCCCAGTGCCCCGCCCACCTCGCGGGTCGCGTCGTTGACAGCGGAAGCCACCCCCTGCTTCCGGTCGGGTGCCGCACTCATGATCGCCGATGTCGTTGGCGCCGTGCATAATCCGATGCCCGCGGCGACAACCATCAGCGGCCAGAGCACCTCGAGATACGAAGAGTCGACGTCCAGCGTGCACATGCACAGGTAGCCGACCGAGATCAGCGCCATGCTCACGAAAACCACCACCCGCAGTCCCAGCTTCGGGACGTACCACGACGACAGCGTCGAGAGCGTCAGCAGCGGTAAACCCATGGGGCTCAACGCAAGTGCCGCGACCAGCGCGGAATAACCCATCACCTGCTGCATGTACTGGACGACCAGAAAGACGAGCGCGAAGGTGGCCAGGAATATCACGGTGATGGCGGCCGCACCGGTGCCGAAGTTCGGGTGGCCGAACAACCGGATGTCGAGCAGCGGTTGGGGCCGCCGAAGCTCGATGAATCCGAATACCACCGCAAGCACCGCCCCAACAATGAGGCAGCCGAACACACGCGGATCGCTCCAGCCGTACGCCGGCGCCTGCAGGATGCCGAACACGAATACCGCGACGGCCGCCCCGATGGTCACCGCGCCCGGGACGTCCAGGCGCGGGGAATCGGCATCCCGGGACTCGGCGATGGTCAATGTCAGCACGAAAACCAGCAATCCACCGATCGCCAGCGTCCAGAAGATCGCGTGCCAATCGAAAAACTCGATCAGCAGTCCGGTACCGACCAACCCGAACAGACCGGCGGTACCGGCGACCCCGGCCCAGATGCCAACAGCCTTGGCACGCGCCTCCGGCGGGTACGCGACCGTCAACAGCGACAAAGTCGCCGGCATCACGAACGCCGCCCCAGCACCGGCCAGCCCCCGGGCCGCGATGATCTGGAACGGACTGTCGAAAACCAGTGGCGCGGCCGAGGCGAGCGCGAAGATCGCCGTGCCGACGAGTAAGGCACTGCGTCGGCCATAGCGGTCGCCGATCGCGCCGGCCGGCAGCAACAGGCACGCCAGTAGCAGTGTGTAGCTGTCGACAATCCAGGTCAGTTGCGTCTGAGTCGCCGCGGTGGCGATGGCGATGTCGCTCAACGCGGTGTTCAGCGCGATCATCGACGCGATCACGATCGCCACGCCGGCGCACGCGATGAAGAGAGTCCAGCCCCGCCGCACGCGCGAACCATCTGTGAAGGAGTCAACGGCTGGCTGATCGGCGCCTTCGTGAGTGTTGACCGCGAAGCCTGTCATCGGCCCTGCTTCCTTTGAATTGGACAGCAGTAAACAAGACTGCCAGTCTCGGAGCGAGACTACCAGTCTCAATACCCGTCGACAGGCGCAAGAAAACCCCCGCGACCAATTGGTCGCGGAGGCTCGGCGAACAGTGAAGGTCAGTCCCGGGAACCGCCGGGCAGCAACTTTGATAGTCGCCGGCCGATGCGGGTCAGCGGGTTGGCTGACGAGCCCTGCGCATCCTTGATCTTGTCCAGTGTCTGCTCACCCTCGTTCGCATAATCCTTGATTGTTTCGTCGCCTTCTTCAGCGCGCATAGTGGTCTCCTGTTTCCCTGTTAAGGCTCACGCCGGCGGCGCTGGCTCGGGCGGGGCCTGCGGTATCAGCCGTTCCGGCGGCTCTGCCGGGGTCAGCCGTTCCGGAGTCTCCGCGGGCGTAAGCCGCTCGGGCACCTCTCCGGGCGTGCCCCGCTCCGGCGTCTGTGGATCGCCTGATCGTGCGTCAATCAATGACCGCTCCTCCATTCGACTCACTGCTGCCTACCCGCGGAGCTGGGGTGCCCAAACGAGTGCGTGCAGCGCGTCGAAGACTTCTGGTGTGCCTTCAGGCTGGTCGCGCCGGTCAACCGCCGGTGCGGTTGAACTTCATTTCATACGGGCCGCCTTTGCAGGCGCTGCCCGACTCGTCCTTCGTGCCGCTGCCGGTCAGCACCGTTATCGGATCCTGATGCGGTTCCGGCAGCGGGAAGGTTCCCTGGATCTTGACGTGCGAGGTACCGCCCGCCGGGCAGGCGGCGTCGTACTCGTCGTCCCGGGTCCAGACGTCGTTGGCGAAATGCAGCAGTTGCGTGCCACTGGTGCCGTTTCTGACGAACCGGCTCAAGCAGCGGTCCCCGGTGCGCAGACAGACGGTGTCCACGTTGTAGTCGGCTTCTTGAGGCTTCGGCGCGTTGGCGCCGGTGTAGGTAGTGAGCAAGTGATAGAAGCCGTGCAACGCCTCAGCCGGAGACACGACGCGAGCGGCTTCTTCGGCAGGGTTGGGCAGGTTAGCGAGATCGGCGTCGCCGGTTCGCGTGAAAGTCACCGCCCGCTTGCTGTAGCAATCCAAGGAATCCGTGATCCATTCGCCGACCATCGTGCCGTCGGCGTGGGGCTGCAGCCAGACGTAGTTCCATTTCTCGATGCTCTTGTCATTGCACTTACCGCCCTCGAGGGCTACCGCTATCCAGCGCCCGCGAACCTCGTCGAACACCAATTGCGGGGTGTGGTTGTAGGGCCCATCGGTGCGCTGAGCGGTTGCGACGCATCCGCTGCCGCTACTCCCGGTGCACGCGGAGCGCAGCACCCAGGTCTCTTTGCCGGGCGGTTCTGAGTTCGCTACCTCCTGGCCCGCCAACGAAAGCTTCGGACCGAACGAGGCGGTGTACGTGCCGGTGAAAGGCCCACCGTTGGTCGGCGTGGGTTCCTGAGTACCCGAGTGCTCGCTAGCTTGGCTCCCTCCACCGCTACTACCGCCACCGCTGGTCAACACGATGGCGACGACCACGGCGATAACGGTGACCAGGACACCAGCCCCCGCCAGGATGAGCGGGGTGCGCCGTTTGGATTTCGGTTTGGCGCTGCTCTCCCCGGACACCACTGGGAATGGCGCGGGCGTCTGGGGGTCGCTCGTGGCCCGGTACTGCGTCGGGTCGCCGTCGCTGGGGCGGTGCTGGTTCGGGTCTGTAGTCGGGCGGCGCTGAGTGGGGTCGGTGTTGGGCCGCTGCAGGGCCGGATCCGACGCTGGCCGGTACTGATTCGGGTCGGAGGGTGGACGGTAGATGGCGGGGGGCGCTTGCGGGCGCCGCGGGGGCGGGTCGGCAGGTGGGCGCCGCTGCCCCGGGTCCACGTATCCGGGGCCACCCCGCATCGGCGGAGCCGGTGGTTGCCTCGGCGGTGGCGGCGGCGGCGGCTGCTTGGGGGGCGGCGCCAATTGGGTCCGCTGCTGGACAGGTTCTGGTCGGCGCATCGGGATGGGCCGCGTTCCGGTGACCGCATCCCGGGCAGCCGTCGCCAAATCGGTCACCGTGGCATAGCGCTGGTTAGGATTCTTGGCCATCGCGGTGGCAATGACGTTGTCCAGCTCTTCGGGGACGCCGCGCCGAATGGTGGACGGCCGGGGCGGCGGCAGGCTCAGATGGCCCCCGATTTGTTGTTCCAAGCTGGTGCCGGGGAACGGTTGGCTACCCGTCAAGCATTCGTGCAGTACGCATCCAAGGGCGTAGGTATCGCCGCGAGGGTCGGTCTGGCCGGTAGTTACCCGCTCCGGTGCCATATAGGCCCAGGTCCCGATGACGTTGCCGGTCCCGGTCATGTGCGAATCCCCCGCCGCGCGGGCGATGCCGAAGTCGATCAGATAGGCGAAATCGTCCTCGGTGACCAGGATGTTGGATGGTTTGACATCGCGGTGCACCAACCCGATCCGGTGGGCGGAACGCAGCGCCGAGGCGATTTGCTCGATGATGTTGACCGCCCGTTCGGGTTCCAGCGCGCCGTCGTTGATGATGTCTTGCAGGTCCCGGCCATCTACGAGGCGCATGTCGACGTAAAGGCGTCCCTCGATTTCGCCGAAATGGTGGATCGGGACCACGTGCGGGTCGTTGAGGCCAGCCGCCGCCAGCGCCTCCCGGCGGAACCGCTGTTCGAAAGCCGGGTCGTTGGCCAGGTTTGAGGTCAGCACTTTGACGGCGACGACGCGTTGGGTCTCAGTGTCGTAGGCGCGCCACACCTCGCCCATACCGCCGCGGCCCAATAGCTCCATGAACCGGTAGCGGCCGAATGGCGTACCTTCCACTCCGCCCCCCTCAGCGAAAGTCCCGGTGAATGCTAAGCAGAAACATTATGGCCGCGCAGGCGGGGACGCACGGCCGGATAGCCAAGCTAAGCACGAAAGCGCAGACCCGGATAGCTCGGGATCGCTCAGGTCACGTCGTCGAGTGAGAACGAACCCGCCGGGATGATGGTCCGTTCATCGCCAGCAAGACCACGGCCTCGACCCCCAGTCGTTGTGAAACGTAAAGCACCAAACTCGCGATATAGGTCTCGGGGTGCGCGATGACATTCGACAATCCGTCACCGGTAACGGAGTTGACCCAAGAACTGCGCCTTGCCACCACCATGACCGGCGGTGTGAGCCTGGC
>JAVROZ010000889.1:0-4362 GCA_032162485.1 Mycobacterium sp. | reverse complement strand
ATCGGCCTGTACGTCGCGGCTCCCGCCGCCATCATCTCGCTGACGCCTGGCCTTGGCGGCCTCGGTCACATCGCCGACTGGTGGACGCAGCCGATCGTGTACCAAAAGGCCATCGTCTTCACCCTGTTGTTCGAAATCCTGGGGCTCGGTTGCGGGTCCGGTCCGCTCACCGGGCGGTTCATGCCGCCGATAGGTGGAGTCCTTTATTGGTTGCGGCCCAAGACAATTCGACTTCCACCCTGGCCGGGTAAGGTTCCGTTCACCGGCGGTGACTCCCGCACCATCGTCGACGTGGCGCTCTATGCCGTCGTGTTGATCAGCGCGGTGTGGGCGCTGTTGGCGCCCGGCGACGGACCGGTCACCGCCGCAGGCGATGTCGGATTGATCAACCCGATCCTGGTCATCCCGACGATCGTCGCCCTGGCACTGCTCGGGCTGCGCGACAAGACCATCTTCCTGGCCGCCCGCGGTGAGCAATTTTGGCTGAAACTGTTCGTGTTCTTTTTCCCGTTCATCGATCAGATTGCGGCTTTCAAGATCATCATGCTGTTCCTGTGGTGGGGGGCGGCGACCTCCAAGCTCAACCACCACTTCCCGTACGTGGTTGCGGTAATGACGAGCAACAACGCGCTGCTGCGTAGCAGGTTGTTCATCCCGCTCAAACACCTGCTTTACCGCGATCACGTGAACGACCTGCGGCCCACCTGGTTACCGAAGATGATGGCCCATGTGGGAGGGACCACCGCCGAATTCATCGTGCCGACGATTTTGGTGTTCGTCGCCGGCGATCAGCCGTGGCGGTGGTTCCTCATCGGGTTCATGGTGATCTTCCACCTCAACATCCTTTCCAACCTCCCGATGGGAGTTCCGTTGGAGTGGAACGTGTTTTTCATCTTCTCGTTGTTCTATCTGTTCGGGCATTACGGCGCGATCCGCGCCATCGATCTTCGGTCGCCGCTGCTGCTGGCGCTGCTGTTGGTCGCGGTGGCCGTCGTCATCGTGGGAAACATGTTCCCCGAGAAGGTTTCGTTCCTACCGGCTATGCGCTACTACGCGGGCAACTGGGCCACCAGTGTGTGGTGCTTCCGCGACGGCGCGGAGGACAAGATCGAAGCCAACGTCGTGAAAAGCTCGGCGCTGGTAGTGAATCAGCTGGCCAAAATGTACGACGCGGCGACTGCGGAGATCATGGCCGATAAGACCGCCGCGTTCCGGGCGATGCACACCCACGGCCGGGCGCTGAACGGACTGTTGCCGCGCGCGATCGATGACGAGGCTGCCTACAGAATCCGTGAGGGTGAGATCGTGGCTGGACCGCTGGTGGGATGGAACTTCGGCGAAGGTCACCTGCACAACGAGCAGCTGCTTGAAGCCGTCCAGCGTCGCTGCAACTTCGATGAAGGTGACGTTCGCGTCATCATTCTGGAAGGTCAGCCGATCCACATCCAGAAGCAGTGGTACCGCATCGTCGACGCCAAGACCGGCGTGATCGAAGCCGGTTACGTCAACGTCGCCGACATGCTGACCCGCCAGCCGTGGCCCGAGCCGGGCGACGAGTTTCCCGTGCACCTCACGGCGCAAGACGCCGTTCACACAGAGTCATGACCAAGGCGGTTGTCGTCGGAGCCGGGCCCAACGGTCTGGCGGCAGCCATCCATCTTGCGCGCCAGGGCGTCGACGTACAGGTACTGGAGGCTGCCGACACGATCGGCGGGGGAGTGCGCTCGGGAGAGCTGACCGTACCCGGATTGATCCACGATCACTGCTCGGCCTTTCACCCGCTGGGCGTCGGATCCCCATTCTGGAAGGAGATCGACCTACCCAGCTACGGGTTGGCCTGGAAGTGGCCGGAGATCGACTGCGCGCACCCACTCGACGACGGCACCGCCGGCCTGCTGTTTCAATCGATCAAACAGACCGTTAAACGCCTAGGGTCCGACGGCAGGCGGTGGCGGGCCGCCGTCGGCGGCATCGCCCGCGGATTCGATGACCTGGCCGAGGACCTGCTGCGCCCCGTGATCAACATCCCGCGTCATCCGGTCCGGCTGGCGCTGTTCGGTCCGCGCGCCCTGATGCCGGCCACCGCAGTCGCCGGCTGGTTTCACACCGAACAGGCCCGCGCCCTCTACGGCGGCGCAGCCGCGCACGCCTACACCAGGTTGGACCGGCCGCTGACGGCCTCGCTTGGGTTGATGATTTTGGCCAGCGGCCATCGCTACGGGTGGCCGGTCGCCGAAGGCGGGTCCGGGGCGATCACCCGGGCTCTGGGTGCGGCCCTAGACGCCGAGGGCGGCCGCGTCAGCACCGGTGTGACTGTCAAAAGCCGACGCGACATCCCACCGGCCGACATCGTCATGCTCGACCTCAGCCCGGCCCAGGTGCTGGACATCTATGGCGATGCAATGCCTGCCCGGATCAAGCGGTCCTATCGGCGCTACCGCGAGGGGTCGTCCGCGTTCAAAGTCGACTTCGCCATCGAAGGTGACATCCCGTGGGCTAACCCCGATTGCGGCCGTGCGGGCACGGTCCATCTGGGCGGTGGCTTCGACGAGATCGCCGACACCGAACGTCAACGCGCACAAGGCAAGATGGTGCAGCGGCCGTTCGTGGTGCTCGGTCAGCAGTACCTGGCCGATCCGTCCCGTTCGGCAGGCAAGATCAATCCGATTTACGCCTACGCGCACGTGCCGTTCGGATACACCGGCGATGCGACGGCCGCGATCGTCGACCAGATCGAGCGGTTCGCCCCGGGTTTCCGTGACCGCATCATCGCTACCGTAAGCACCAGCACCGCCGACCTACAGGCCGGCAACCCCAGCCACATCGGCGGCGACATCATCGGCGGCGCCAACGACCGGCTGCAAATCCTGTTCCGGCCGCGGATTGCGCTCGATCCCTATGCGATCGGCATTCCAGGGGTGTACTTGTGCTCACAATCCGCTCCGCCGGGCGCCGGAATACACGGTCTTTGCGGCTACCATGCGGCCGAGTCGGCGCTGCGCTGGCTGCGGAAAAGATGAGGCGCGGTCACCAATCGCATTTTTAGCTCCGTGCGCAGTCAGTTCGTTCGAAATTGAGATGTCAGCCGTAGGCATTCAACATTGGTGACCCAGCATTGGTTCAGGAATAGCGCCGTACCGCAAATTCCGATAGACGATCAGGGTCAGCCTGTGGGGCCGGGTTGATAGGGCTGTCCGGGCACGGGCCCAGCAGTCGGCGCCGGGCGGGTGGGATCACCTTTTCCGGTCCTGGACATATCAGTAATGGGAGCGCCGATTGGCAACGGCACATCCGCAGGTCCGAGTGCGATCAACGGAGTCCCCGCGGGCACCACCGGAACACCAGCCGGCACCGGAGCGCCGACAGGCACCGGAGCTCCGATGGGGACGGGGGCGCCGACTGGCACCGGAGCGCCGACTGGTACCGGAGCTCCGATGGGGACGGGCGCGCCGATGGGGACGGGCGCTCCGATGGGGACGGGCGCTCCGATGGGGACGGGGGCGCCGATGGGTACGGGGGCACCGACCGGTACGGGGGCACCGCCAAGCGCGATTAGCGGCGCGCCCACCGGCACCGGGACAGCCGCCGGGCCAGGTACCACCACCGGAACAGCGGACATGTCGGTGAGTGGAGCGCTAGCTGCACCGCACACCTCGGTGGCTGCCGGGCTGGCAGGGCCGCCCGGTCCGCCAGCAGGTGCCGATCCGCCGGCGGGCGCGGATCCACCGGCGCCTGCCGGTCCGCCCGCGGCTCCCGAGCCGCCGTAAGCACAGCACGCTGCCGGTCCGCTCGCGCCTGCCGCGCCGCCTGAGCCGGCCGGTCCGCTCGCGCCTGCCGCGCCACCTGCGCCGGCTGGTCCGCCCGCGCCTGCTGGTCCGCCCGCGGCGCCCATCCCGCCACCGTAGGCACAGCACGCTGCCGCTGCACCCGCGCCTGCCGCGCCGCCGACGCCGCCGGGTCCACCAGCGGCCGGCGCTGCACCGGACATTCCCTGGATGCACCCATAGCCGCCCGTCATGAATGGGACGGCTACCGCGATCGGGCTGAACGACATGGCCGCCCCGCACAACCCGGCGCCGGCAACAATTACTTTGATGTTGAATCGATCGAAGATCGTCATCAACGTCAACTCCTTCATTCGCGCTCACATATTCCGAAATCATGTGGTCCAGCAGAACCGCGTAGTCCTACCAAAGTCGTGGCTGGACGACCGGCTCGATTGTTAGCCGTCGACGACGATGGCAAGCCACGCCGCACCGCGCCGTTTCCAAATGGTGACGTTGGACGGGCTTTAGCCCCCTCCAGAAAAGCGCCAGACACTCAACCAAGAATGGTCGTCGCCAGTCAGCGCGACTTGCGCGG
>JAVROZ010000888.1:0-3675 GCA_032162485.1 Mycobacterium sp. | reverse complement strand
TGGCCGAGATGCACCTCGACGCGGGCCAGCAGGTGTGGCTCGTCACCGCGACGCCATACGAGCTGGCGGCCACCATCGCCCGCAAGCTCGGACTGACGGGTGCGTTGGGCACGGTCGCCGAGTCGGTGGACGGCGTGTTCACCGGCCGCCTCGTCGGCGAGATCCTGCACGGCGCGGGCAAGGCGCATGCCGTACGGTCGCTGGCCATTCGCGAGGGACTCAACCTGCGGCGTTGCACGGCCTATTCCGACAGCATCAACGACGTGCCGATGCTGTCACTGGTCGGCACCGCCGTCGCCATCAATCCCGACGCCGCGCTGCGGGACCTGGCCCGCAAACGGGGCTGGGAGATCCGTGACTTTCGGACCGCCCGCAAGGCCGCCCGCATCGGCGTCCCCTCGGCGCTGGCGCTCGGCGCGGCGGGCGGCGCCCTGGCCGCGGTCGTTTCTCGTCGCGGAAATGGCAGCTGAGCGGTCGCTGATAGGCTCGGCGCCGCTGGAGCCAGAAGTACTGAGCGGGGAGCGCAACCGAGAAATGACCATCGCCGAAGACATCATCGGTACCCACTACAGGTATCCCGATTACTTCCTGGTGGACCGCGAAAAGGTGCGCGAGTTCGCGCGCTCCGTCAAGGACGACCATCCCGCGCACTACACCGAGGAAGCCGCCGCCGAGTGCGGCCAGGGCGCGCTGATCGCCTCGCTGACGTTCGTCGCCGTCGCGGGACGCAGGGTCCAGAACGAGATCTTCAATCAGTTCGATGTGCCGATCAACATGGAACGCGTGTTGCACCGCGACCAGAAGCTGGTCTTCCATCGCCCGATCGTGGTCGGCGACAAGCTGTGGTTCGACTCCTACCTCGACTCGGTGATCGAATCGCACGGCGCGGTGATCACCGAGGTCCGCGGCGAGGTCACCGACGACGACGGCAAGCCCGTGTTGACCAGCATCGTGACGCTGTTCGGCGAGTCGACCAGCTCCGAACAGCATGCCGAGGTGACGGCCCAGATCGCCGCCGGACGCGATGCGGCGATGAAGCGGATGATTGCCGGGCAAAAGTCAGCAGCCACACCGTAATCAGCCGAGGAAGGGATTCCTCCGGTTGGCGAGCAACTGATACAGCGTCTGCTGGATGGTCTCGCGAACCTGGTCGGTCAACTCGAAGGTGACCATCGGATCGTCGGCCGCCGACTCGTCGTAGTCGTCGGTGGCGATGGGCTCACCGAACTGGATGTGCCACTTCGATGGCAGCGGGACAAGGCCGAGCGGCCCCGCGAGCGGGAACAGCGGGGTCACCGGGAAGTACGGCAGGCCGAAAAGCCGGGCCAACAACTTGACGTCGGTGATCATCGGATAGATCTCCTCGGATCCGACGATCGAGCACGGCACGATGGGTGCGCCTGCGCGTAGAGCTGCGGCGACGAACCCGCCGCGACCGAAACGCTGCAGCTTGTAGCGGTCCCGGAAATTCTTGCCAAGGCCCTTGTACCCCTCGGGGAACACGGCGGTGAGTTCGCCGGCGGCCAGGAGGCGATGGGCATCGGCGGTGCATGCCATCGTGTGGCCCGCCTTGCGCGCGGCCTGCCCCATGAGCGGCATGTCGAACACCATGTCGGCGGCCAGCAGGCGCAGATCGCGGTTGGCGGGATGGTTGTCGTGCACGGCCACCGAGGCCATCAACCCGTCCAGTGGCAGCACGCCCGCATGGTTGGCGACGATGAGCGCCGCACCGGTTTCCGGCAAGTTCTCGATACCGCTGACCTCGACCCGAAACCAGTTGCGGAAGAGCCCTCTCAGCAAAGGCAAAAAGATAGCCTCGTTGAGGTGTTTGTCGAAGCCGAACTCGTCGACGGTGTAGTCGCCCGACATCCGCTTGCGGACGAATTCGGCGGCCGCCGCGATGCGCTGGGCGAGTTCGTTGGGCCCCTCATCGAGGGCCGCACCCGCCGCGGAGCCGCGACGATGATCGATCTCATGGACGACGGCCGCGATCTGCTCGGCGGACGCCCGCGTACCGGGATCATCGAGCAATGACGGATGCCGACGTGCGCTCTCGGTACGTGCCGCTGCCCGTCGCTGAGCCGATGCCCGGCTCGAATTCGAGTGCAGCGGAATCACTTTCGCTTTTGAATCGCCCGCCACGTCGTTACCTTCTCCCCACCCTGAAATACAAGACTAACGCCCCCAACGCTCCACTGCAGAAATGGCCCGACTCTCGATCGAGCGTACCCATCGCGGATCGATGATCGGCGTCAAACCTCGACCGCGTACGTAATCGTCGAAAGCCTCCGCCGTCGTCCACTTCGGGTTGTAACCTAAATCCTTCCGCATCCTTGCGGTATCCATCACCCGGCCGTAGCTGACGTAGTTCAGCTGCTCGCGGTCCAGTTCGGTGTACCGGGTGGCGCGCCTCAGCGAATCAACGGCAGACAATGCCGATCTCGGCACCGGCAACTGTAGCCGCCCCGACCGACGGATCGCCTGCGACATCATGATGATGCCCGCGCCGCCCACGTTGAACGTGCCGGAACGGCCCGCCATCGTCGCCCGCTCCAGCACGCCGAGCGCATCCTGTTCGTGCAGCAACTGTAGCCGCGCGTCATGGCCAAGCACCGACGGCACCACGGGCCCGGCGAGGAATCGCGAAAGCGCGGTATCCATTGCCGGCCCGATCATGTTGGCTAGCCGCAGGATCGTCACCGCGATGTCCGGGCGTCGCCGCGCCAGGCCGCGCGCGTAACCCTCGATGTCGATGCTGTCCTGGGCGAAGCCCTCGCCAGGAGGCCTGCGCGAACTGCCGTCCTCGGTGAACAGCACAGGGTCGCGCGGACTCGAGCCGTAGACCTCGGACGTGGACTTGAGGATCACCCGGCGCACCGACGGAGCCTTCTGACAGGCCGCGAACAGCTGCATCGCGCCCATGACGTTGAGCTCCTTCAGCGCTGCCCGTCCGCCCGCGCGGGGCGCATACGACGCTGCCGCGGCATGCACGACGGTGTCGACGTCCCCGTTGCGGATCACCTTCGCGATGAACGGGTTTCGGATGTCGGCGCGCACGAACTCGGCGCGACCCATCCGGCGCAGCAAATCCTTGCTCGGCGCGACCGCATCAACCGCGATGACGTGATTGATCAGGGGGTTCTGCGCCAGCCTGGCGGTCAGATACCCGCCGAGAAACCGACATGCACCGGTGACCAGCACGACCTTGGGGTAATGCGGCGTGCCCTGAACGTCGGCGTCCCCGGAGTCCTGCCCGTCGCCCTGCCCGTGCTTCTGCGGCGGCCGGCCCGTCGAATCCATCGGCACAGACTAGCGGGAGAAGCCTGGGGCTACTTACCGAGTTTTCTGCGCTGCACCCGTGTGCGACGAAGCAGCTTGCGGTGCTTCTTCTTCGACATGCGCTTGCGCCGCTTCTTGATGACTGAACCCATGAACTCCGCTACCTAAGACATCTCCGGACATTTGTGCCAGGAGAACCGACTCGCCACCTTACCCGGCATGCGCGGAGGTACGAAAACGGCTTGTTGAATGGCCTACCCGGGTCGCTACGCTCCCGCCCCGGAAAGGTTGGCCTACCCGGCCCGGACCTACCCTGCGTCGAAGTACGACGTCTCCAGGAGGTCGTGCACGGCCTTGGCGTGCACCCGGAAGGACCGACCCACCCGCACCGCGGGC
>JAVROZ010000887.1:0-11572 GCA_032162485.1 Mycobacterium sp. | reverse complement strand
GCCGGTAGACGCCGGGCCCGAAGATTTCCAGCGGAGCCGTTATGGCCAGACACAAGCCGAGCACGATCAGATATTGCCAGCGATCGCTCACGCCGCGCCGGACCTTCGATGCTCGGGCTGAGTCCGGCGGACTCGCCAGGACTGAAAAAGGGCATTGCCCGCGACTTGCAGACGACGCGTGGTGCCCACGGTGGCACGCTGACTGAACACTGAAAAGTCGCTGTCCTCAATGCAATCCAAAATCTCCGAGTACAAGGTCAAAGCGGTTGCCACGCAGGGCCGCGACCGCGGCGCCAGCATCGCGACCCCATCGGTGGCGAATCGGTAGATTTCCCGCGTGGTTTCGTGCTGTGCAGCCAGCGCGTCGCGGACCCGCGCATCGGTGCAGCGACGATCGTGACACCACATCAGCAGGTCCCGATCCACGCCATGCGCGGCAAGTTCGTCGGCCGGCAGATAGATCCGATTGCGCATCAGATCCTCGTCTACGTCGCGCAGGAAATTGGTGAGTTGAAAGGCGCGGCCCAACGCGGCGGCGTACGGTGCGGCCTCTTCGGTCTCGGTGACGGTTCCCAACACCGGAAGCATTTGCAGGCCAATGACTTCGGCCGAGCCACGCATGTACCGGTTGAGGGCCGTCCGGTCCGGATAGTCGGTGATGGTGAGATCCATGCGCATGGAGGCGAGGAAGTCGTCGAACAGGTCTGCCGGAATCTCGTAGCGGGCGATGGTGTTATGGACCGCCGCCAGGACCGGCTCATCACAATGTTCTCCGCCGGCGAAGAACTTTTCAGACAACCGCTCCAGGCGTTCGGCCCGGGCGTCGACGTTGAGGTTCGGATTGAACTCGTCGAGGATGTCGTCGGCGTGGCGGGCGAAGGCATACAGGGCGTGGACGGCCGGACGTTGGTCAGGCGCGAGCAACCTGGTGGCCAGAAAGTAGGTGCGGCCGTTTTCGGCGGCGATCTTTCGGCACGAACGATATGCCGCGCGCAGGCGCGGGGCGTCGATGCCGGCGGCGTCCAATTCGGTGCGGATCATGACGATCGGGCTTTCATATCTCGAATCGTGGACGACTGGTCAAGCACGCCCGTGATGCGGTCGGCGGCCAACTTTCCAGAGATCAGCGTGGTGGGAACACCAACTCCGGGCACAGTGGACGACCCGGCCAGCACCGCGTTTTCGATGCCGCGGATGAGGTTGGCAGGCCGGAAGGGGCCGGTCTGCCCGAATGTGTGGGCGAGCGCGAACGGTGAGCCGGCCGCCATGCCCTGGCGGGCCCAGTCGGCGGGGGTGTCGACGTGCAGCAGCTCGGCGTCGTCGAGCAGATCGGGCAGCAACCGGTCCTGCACCGCGTCCAGCATCGTCTGCGCGTAAGGCCCCTTGGTGTTAGACCAGTCGATGCGATTTTGGGACAGGTTGGGTGCCGGGGCCAGCACGTAGAGCAGGTCGCGGCCTGCGGGCGCCAGGCTCGCGTCGCTGGCCGTCGGACGCGTCACCAGCAACGAGGGATCCCGCATGAGTTGCCCGTCGCGGATGATGTCCGTGAAGGTGTGCTCCCACGCGTTGCCGAAAAGAATGTTGTGGTGGGCCGTCTGTTCCTCGGTGGGAGCAGCGGCGCGGCAACCTACGTGCAGCACTACCGCCGACGGCGCGGCGCGCAGCGGCAACATCCGTTTCGGTCGTCTGCCGAGCAGTTGATACGTCAGCGGCAATTCGGTGGTCAACACCACCGCATCACAGGCAATGCGTTGATCGTCTCCGACGATTACGGCCGTGATTCGCTCGTCGGCGCGCTCCAGCGAGGTGACCTCGGATCCGTAGCGGAACTGCACCCCGGCATCCTGGCCGGCCGCGGCCAGCGCGTCGGGCAGTGCCCGGACGCCGCCGCGCGGGAAGAACACCCCCGACACCGTGTCCATGTAGGCGATCACGGCATAGACCGCCAGCGCATGTTGCGGCGCGACGCCGGCGTACAGGGACTGGAAGGTGAAGACTCGTCGCAACCGGGGGTCGCTGATGTGACGCTTGACCATCGTGTCCCAGCGGCGGAACCCGCCAATGCTCGCCAGCCGGACCAGCGCCGGGGTGAGCATGGACAGCGGGGAGTCGAAATTCGCGGCGATGAAGCCGTCGAACTCGGTGCGGTACAGCCGCTCCAGCCACTCGCGCAACGCACGGTAACCGGCGGCTTCGTGCGCTCCGGCGAATTCCTGCACCGCGGCGGCCATCCGATCGCCGTCAGTGTGCACGTCAATGCCGCTGCCGTCGGAGAACATCGCCCGGTAGGCGGGATCCACCGGCAGTAATTCCAGGCGCTGACGGTAGGTCTCGCCGACGGCGGCGAATGCCTCATCGATGATGTCCGGCATCGTGAGTACGGTCGGCCCGGTGTCGATCAGGTAGCCATCGATGTCGCGGCGACCCGCGCGCCCCCCCGGCCAGGGTTCCCGTTCCACCACTGTGACTTCCCGGCCGCGACCGGCCAGATGCAGTGCCGCGGCAAGACCCGCAAAGCCGGCACCCACCACGACTACGTGGTCTGTGCGCCCTCGCACCGTACGCATCAGCGCGCCACCTTTGCGGTCATGCGGCTCGCCGTGTGCACACGCCGGCCATATCCAACAGCGCTGCCCTGATCAAATGGTCGATCCCACTGGAATCCAATGCTTTTCGCGCGATATCCACCCGTGTAGTGATGAGCTCCTCAATCCATTGCACTGCGCCGGTCGCAAAGATCAGGCCGCGCCAGTGATCCAGGGCCGCGTCGTCGAGCGGTTCAGTGTTCATCAGTTCGCCGAATTGCCTGCGGGTCGATGCGTCGGCCAGTTCGTAGGCTGCGACCAATACGCTGGTGGCTTTGTATTCCAGCAGATCGCCGCCGTTGGGCTTGCCGGTGGTGTCCGGCGAGCCGAAAATCCCGAGGATGTCGTCCCGGAGCTGGAACGCTTCACCGATTGCACAGCCGTATTCGCCGAGCCGGGCGAGCGTGTGCTCGTCGCAACCGGCCATCGCTGCCCCGATCTCCAGCGGTCGGCGGACCGTGTAGTTGCCGGACTTCATCCGGGCCACCCCAAGCACCGCCTCGATTGTAGGGAGGTTGCGCAGATCCAGTGTGAGATCCGCGAACTGGCCTACCGCGAGCTCGGTGCGCATGGCATCGTAGCGGGGCCATGCCCGTTGCAGCTGGTGGCGTTTAAGTCCCGATTCCCGGAGCATCTGCTCGGCCCAGATCAGGCACAAGTCGCCCAGTAGGACGGCGGCCGATTCCCCGAAGCGGCGCGACGGGCCGGACATGCCGCGCTGGCGATGCCAGTCGGCGAATTGAAGGTGCGCAGCCGGACGTCCACGGCGTGACGGCGAATCGTCCATGACGTCGTCCTGCAGCAGCGCGAAAGTGTGCAGCAGCTCGAGGCTGGCCGTCGCTGACAGCGCGGCATCGCTGGGTGGCGCCCCGCACAGCCACCCGAGATACATGAAGGTCGACCGCAGGCACTTGCCGCCTTCGACGAACGTGAGCAGGATTTCCCCGGCCGGCTCGACTCCGCAATCGCGCAACTCGTCGGCGCAGCGGGCGGAGACGAACTCCGCGAGCTCCCCAAGCACCGACCGTCGCAACCCCTCCCGCCAGGACTCGAATTGACCGGCGGCCGGCAGGTACGCGGCGCTTGTCCCCGCGGCATCACCGGCTGGCCTGGCCAGGCGAACTCGTGGCAACGCGCGCACGGATACCACCGATGCCCCCCTGTTGAAGTCGGTCAGCCGCTGACCCGAACGGCTCAGATTCACGCGTCGTACCCCCTAGAACGGAAAACAAACCGAGCGGCGGTGCCACCGCGGACCGCCGAGTAGTTTCAAATAATTAAAGGTTAACTTAGTGAATGATCCTCGCTCCCGCCAGTCCAGCCGGGCGGCCAATGTGCGCACTGACCGCGATCCCTTAGGGTAGATCGGCCCAGGACTACCACCAACTGTGATTTCAGCTGCGTCCGTGCCCGTCTTTGACAAGACAATTCTCCTCGTCGTTTCGGCGTGTTTTTCCCGGGTATTCCGCCGCCACCAAGCGCCTTCAGGCTTGGCGGGGACGGTGGTAGCGCCATGAAGACGGTGTCTCGCGGATGCCTTGCCGTGGTGGCCGCCGTCGTCGTGTCGATGCTGTTGCTCAATGGGCCCGCACGCGTTGATGCCGAGACCAAGATCACCATTATCCCGGCATGGAAATTCTGCAGGGCCCAACGGTATGCAAAGTCAGTTTCGTTGAAACACGGTTGAGGCTGGCGATCACCACAAATCGATGCAATGGCGCCTCGGTAGTGAGCGACCGACGGCATAACGTGGTCGGAACCGTGGTCCGCACCAGCCACGACGTCGCCGACGACAGCGCCGCTGACTCTTCGATGCTTGCTGTCGAGTACGAAGTGATCGCCCTTGCCGATGGTGTGAGTCCAAGCGATCTGCTGCCCACTGGACGCCGTCTGGTGGCGCGGCCCGGACTGGACGTGCGACCACGTCAAGCCGTGTGTTATGTCCCGAATGGCGCGGGAGAAGTCTGCGGCTCGATCGGTTCAATCGGAAATGGACGGTTCGTGGTCGACAAAGCCGGAATCGACAAGCGCGACATCGGCGCACCGCTGTATTTCATGACGGGCGGCGATCAGGCGGTGATTTTAGGGCTGGTGGAAAGCATCCGCGGCGGGGCACTCGAGGCGGAGTCATGGCACGCGGTAATGAAGCAGGTTGTCACCGACGCCCGAGTTTCCGGTGTGCGGCAGCCGGTTCACCTGATCAGCCACCGGGTGAATCGCAAGTCCGGCAGGTAGGTTTTCCCCTTTGCAGAAAGGGAACTCGCCGCCGATGGGAGTTTCCGATCTCGTCGCTCTGCCGTTTCAGTGGGGGTCCGCGATCCGCGGCAAGCGCTTCTTTCATCCCGTCGGCGTCGTGGCCGAAGGGTCGGTAAAGCGAATCGCGCCGGCGGGGCAGGGCTTGCCCGTACCGTCGTCAGACGTAATCGCACGATTTTCAAAAGCTACCGGCACGCCCGCATCGCTACCCGACTTCATCGGCTTGGCGATCCGAGTTCCAGCGGGCCACACCGAGACTGAACCTTGGGACGTCTTGCTCGTGTCCGCGGGCTCCGGAATGTTGACGCGGGCACTGGCTCTGCGGCCGGCCAGGTCATGGGCGGGCCAGAATCTGACCACTCTGATGCCGCTCGAATACCGCGGGAGCAAGTGGTGGCTACGGGCCCGAATCGAAAGCGAAATCGACGGTACCGGTTTGTCGCTCGACGGTGTTCGAAATCGGATCGATCGCGGTGGTATTGAAGTGGCGTTGGAGCAAGCCTGTGGTGGCTCCGCATTCGAGAAGTTGGCGCGATTGACGTTGAACAGGGTGGTGGACCTCCAACCGGGCGAAGACATCTCGTTCGATCCGGTACTGAACAGCGCACCAGGGGTCAAGCTCTATCCGGGATGGCTCGCCGATCTGCGGGCCAGTGCTTACGCGCGCAGCCGTGACGGACGCGGCGCAGACCAATCCGAGCAGGTGTGAGCTGGTGATTAAGCGGATCGTCGTCACCGGTGCCAGCGGAAATGTGGGCACGGCACTGTTGCGGCGACTCACCGAGGCCGACGCCGATTACGAAATCACCGGTATAGCCCGTCGCGAACCCCCGCCGAAGGACGTGTACCGGCACGTCGAGTGGCATCAGCTGGACCTGGCCGACGACGACGCGGAGTCCAAACTAAGCGGCATCTTTCGTGGCTTTGACTGCGTAGTGCACTTGGCTTGGGGCTTCCAACCCACCCGCAACGTGCGCTATCTGTATGACGTCGGGATCCGTGGTACCTCGGCGGTGTTGCGGGCAGCCCACAGTGCCGGTGTGCCGCATTTGATCCACATGTCATCGCTGGGTACCTATGCGCCGGGCCGGTACGGGAAGAAGGTCGACGAGTCCTGGTCGACTGCAGGCCTGAGTACCTCCGCCTACAGCAGAGCCAAAGCTGCGGCCGAACAGCTCCTCGACGACTATGAGAGCGCACAACCCGACGGCGTCGGCATTACACGGCTCCGGCCGGGTCTGATCGTGCAGCGCGACGCCGCCGCCGGATTGCGGCGCTACACCCTGCCGGCCTACATCAATCCCGCGTGGCTGCGCTGGCTTCCCGTGTTACCTCTTGACCGGTCGTTGACCGTGTCGATGATCCATACCGACGACGTGGCACAAGCCTGCTTCAAAGCGATCGAGCGTCGAGCGTTGGGACCCTTCAATCTGGCCGCCGAACCACCGGTGACGCGCGACGACATTGCCCGCGCGTTGGGAGCCAAGCCGGTGCACGTTCCCGCCGCGCTGCTCGGGCCGCTGGTGCAAGCGTCGTGGCGGGCCAGGCTGCAGCCGATCGACCGCGGCTGGTTCGACATGGCGTTCTCCGCACCCCTGTTGGACACCACCCGCGCCCGCGACGTGTTGGACTGGTCTCCGCGTTACTCGTCGCTGCAAGCCCTGAGTCAACTCGTCGATGGCTTACTGCACGATTCGGGGACGCCGAGCCCCGTGCTTCGACCGCGCTCGTTGCTCACCGCTGTCACGCGCGACGCGTCCCGCGGGCCGGTCACCACTAGGCGGGTGCCGTAACGGTTACCTGGCGCATTTCTCAGGAGCGTCCAAGCAGGTGCCGCAGGGCCGAATCGAGATCGGGCTGACGGAACCGGTGCTCGCGCTGGCTGAGGCGGGTGGGGTGGACTCGCTGATTGGCCAGGGCCAGCTCGCGCGCTCCCTGTTGGCCGAGCAATATCCGGGGCCCCAGCGCCGGCACCGGCAGCACTGCCGGCCGGTGCAACACATGTGCGAGTGTGCGCGTGTATTCGGTATTGCGAACCGGTTCTGGGGCAACGGCATTCACCGCACCGGAGAGGTCGGTATCCCACAGCGCGCGGTGATATATGTCCACCAGGTCGTCGATCCCGATCCAGGAGAACCATTGTTGGCCGTCGCCCAGACGGCCGCCCAGTCCGGCGCTGAACAGCGGCCGCATCAAGCGCAAAGTGCCCCCGAGCGGGGACTGGACGATGCCGGTGCGCACGTGCACCACCCGCGCACCGGCCTCCTCGGCGGCCGCGGTTGAGCTCTCCCAGTCGGCGACGAGGTCGGCGAGAAACCCGTCGCCGCGGTCACTGTCCTCGGTGAGAATTTCGTCGCCGCGGTCATACCCGTAAAGCCCGATCGCCGACGCCGAGATCAGCACCGGCGAGCCGGTCCGCGCCACGAGCTCAGCCAGCCGTCGGGTCGGCCCGATTCTGCTGTCACGTATCGCTTTTCGATGTTTGTCCGTGAATCTGCCCGCGATTGAGGCACCCGCCAGGTGGATTACCGCGTCCACCCCACTCAGCAGGTCGGGATCGGGGTCGTCCGGGTTCCACTGTCGTTGATCGGAACGCTCGGGAGTGCTACGAACCAACTGGATGACGCGATGACCCCCGGTGCTCAGGAACGCCGTCAGCGCCGTGCCGACCAGGCCCGACGAACCTGTCACTGCCACGGTGACCGGTGCCAGGCCCCGCTCGGCTGCGCGCGCGTGCGCCGCGAGATCGTCGGCCAGTTGGCGGTGCCGATAGGCGAACATGGCACGTAACGCGGACTCCGGCACGGGGGTCTCCACCCGGTCGATAACCCGGGTCTTGCTCTCGCCGACCTCTTCGAAGTCGTGAGTGTGCCGCCAGCGGGCGACCAGTCTTGGCGGCAGCGAGGCCAGTCCGTCGCCACCGACGGCGTCAACGAAACGCCCTGGCGGATCGTAAGAGTCGGCCTGATGCTCGGCGATCCAGCGCAGGCCACCCGGCAATGCGAGGGTGGCGCGCCCATCCTTGAGTGAGGCCGCTTCCGAAAGCAGCCGCATCGGCGACCACGGCGGAGATAGCCGGTGAAACGCTCCCGGTCGGGCGTGCCAGGCGAACACCACGTCACGTGGTGCGTCGATCACGCTTGAGTAGATGATCCCCATCCCATGACGCTACCGGCCATCCGGAAGCTTGCGGCGAGCCGAGACAAGGAACAGTGGTGTCCATGGATGCTCTTGACGGAATGCGGTCGCTGCTGGATACCGCCCTCGACCGTGCGGTCGTCCCGGGCTACACCAGCGTGGGGTACCGCCTCCGGCGGTTGAGCTGGGGTGACGACCCACCCGCAGACGCGCTGCGAGGCCGAACGGCGCTGGTCACGGGGGCGAATCGGGGCATCGGCAAGGCTATCGCGTCGGGTTTGGCCGGGTTGGGCGCGGCCGTTCTGCTCACCGTGCGCGACCGGGATAAAGGTGAGCAGGCGCGCGAAGAGATCCTCGAGAGCAACCCGGGCGCCGACATCAGTGTCGAGGTGTGTGACGTGTCCGACCTGACCGCCGTGCGTGCCCTTGCCGTCGAGTTGAGCGGCAGGCTGACCAGCCTGGACGTGCTTGTTCACAATGCCGGGCTGCTGCCCGCCGAGCGTTCCGAGACCGTTCAGGGGCATGAGATCACCCTGGCCACCCACGTGCTGGGCCCGGTGCTGTTGACCGAGCTATTGCTACCGCTACTGGGCGAGTCGGGTGACCCGCGGGTGATCCTGATGTCCTCGGGCGGCATGTACACCCAACCATTGGCCGTCGCGGATCCCGAATATCGCAATGGCCGATACCGCGGCGCGATCGCCTATGCGCGCACCAAGCGGATGCAGGTGGCGTTCACCCCGATGCTGGCCCGCCGCTGGCCGGGGATCCGGGTGTATTCCATGCATCCGGGATGGGCCGACACGCCCGGAGTGGCCACGTCGCTGCCCGCTTTTCGATTTGTGTCCGGACCGTTGCTGCGCACCGCCGACGAGGGCGCCGACACCGCGGTCTGGCTCGCTGCGACCAGGCCGGCGCCGCCGACCGGCCGCTTCTGGCACGACCGCAGGTCCCGCCCGCAGCACTATCTACTGTCGACCCGGCACAGCGACGAGACGCGCGAGCGGTTGTGGCGCTATTGCGCCGACGCGATCGGCTTGACTTAACGATCCGGCAGTGCGTGTTCGACGATCGGTAGCCGCGCCTGTGGTTGGCGTTCGCGCCGCTTTGCCGTCAGGTACACCTGGGCGGTCTCTTTGGCCACCGTCTGCCAATCGAAGTCGGAGGTGAGCCGCTTTCGGGCCGCTCGGGCGCGTCGTTGGGCGGCGGCGGGATCGTCGAGCACGGCGCACACCGCGGCGGCCAGACCCGCCACGTCGCGGGGCGGACACGACACCCCGGTTACGCCGTTGATCACCGCCTCGCCCAGACCACCGATGTTGGACGTCACCAGGGGGGCCCCGGCCGCGGCGGCTTCCAGCGCGGCCAAGCCGAACGGCTCGTAGTGGCTGGGGAGTACCGCGGCGTCGGCCCGATGTAGCAGTTCCAGTAGCTCGGTGTGCTCACAGTGCCCGGCGAATCGGGTTGCCTTGCGCACCTTGTGTTTACGTGCCTGCTCGACAAGCCAATCCTGCTGAGTGCCGTCACCGGCGATGGTCAGCGTGGTACCGGGGTGAATGCGCCGGATCCGCGGCAAGGCGGCAATGGCGTCGTGCACGCCCTTCTCGTATTCCAGCCGTCCGACGAAGAGCAACTCGGCCGGTCCGGTGCGCGGGCGACGGGCGCCGAATGGCCAGCGGGCCGCGTCGATTCCGTTGCAGATCACTGTGGTTTGGGCCAAACCCGGGCCGAACAACTCAGTGATCTCGTCGCTCATCGACGCCGAGCAGGTGATGAGCGAATCGGACTCACGCACCAGCCACGACTCGACCGCGTGCACCTGACGGCTGATCGCTCCGCTGACCCAGCCGGAGTGCCGACCGGCTTCCGTGGCATGAATGGTGGAAACGATTGGCACGTCATAGAACTGGGCCAGGGCGATGCCAGGGTGGGCTACCAGCCAGTCGTGTGCGTGTACCACGTCGGGTCGCCAAAGGCGTTCGCTGCCAGGCATTTTCACAGACATCCCGGCGCGGATCATGGCATGACCCATCGCCAGGGTCCAGGCCATCATGTCGGTGCTGAAGGTGAACTCGTGCGGATCGTGCGCGGCGGCGATCACCCGCACACCCTCGTTGATCTCCTCCGACGACGGATGGGTGCTGGGATCCGTGCCGGTAGGCCGGCGGGACAGCACGACGACGTCGTGGCCTGCCGCTGCCAGCGCGGTCGACAAGTGATGCACGTGCCGGCCGAGGCCGCCAATCACCACCGGGGGGTACTCCCACGAAATCATCAGGATTTTCATGAACGGCCGCCACCTGACCGGCTGCCACCTGACCGCGAGCGTCCGCAAACTGCCGGCAGGCGCGGCGTGTCGCTGGCACGACACGCGCGCTCGCGGGAGCAGGAGCGGGAGAACTCGCCGGAGAAGCGGACGGAACCGGGCTTCACCGGGGCAGCCTACGGGCATCCAGGGCGCCGAACAGGCCGTCAGCCCGGTTCCACCCCTGCGCCAACCGCTGCGCGTTGTCCCGTCGGCCCGACGCCAGTGCCCCGGCGATCTCGCGGGTGGCATGCGCATGCAGATGAGCGCGGTAGCGGGCGTAGTCGGCGGCGGAGTCCTTGCTGACCATGAACGGCCAGTCGCTGGAGACCGTCAACAGGGTCTCCCGCAGGATCTGGTCGGCGACGTGATCGCGGGGGATGGGCCCGTCCAACGACGCTGTCTGCGCCAGCGCCTTATCCACGGTGGTCAGTGCAGTGTCGACCACTTCGGAGTTGAGCTGGACCAGGTCGGCCACCTTCTCGCCGTTCCACACCTGCCAGTCCTTGCCCGAACCCCAGGAACCGGGCGGCAATTCGACCGGAGAGCCGATGAACCCGTCGTCAATCGCCTCAGCCAAGGTGCCGACCCGCACCCCGGCGGCAGGCAGGGCCCGCAGCACCCGCGCCAGCCACGTCGGACCCTCATACCACCAGTGGCCGAACAACTCCGTGTCGAAGGCCGCGACCACATGTGCGGGCCGGTCGATCCGTTCGGATTCAGACAGCAGTCGATTTCGGACCACCTCGACGAAGTCGGCGACATGGACGTCGATCGCACGGTCAGCGCGCTCGGGGTCATAGGGCGCCTTGCCCTCCGAGGACACGTTGCGGCCGGTGACCCGGGCCGGCTTGAGACCGGTGAGGTGGTCGTAGGTGTGGAAGTCGCGGTAGGCGGCGTGACCGGGATAGCCGGATTTCGGTGACCACACCCGGTAGCTGACCTGAAGGTCGCGCCCGAATGCGACCACATTGCTGGCACCGACCGGCCGGCCCAGCGCGGTGTCGCCGTGCAGCGACGGCCCGTCGACCATGAAGTGGCTGACCCCGGCGGCCGCGTAGTCATGCTCCATGCCGGGGGCGTAGGCGCATTCGGGTGCCCAGATCCCGGTCGGGCCCCCTCCTCGGCGCGGCCCTAGCCGCAGCTCGGCGTCGGCCAGGCCTTCCCGCAGCGCGAACTCGCGCAGCCGAGGGGCAAGCAGCGGCTGGAACGGGTGGGCCAGCGGGCCGCCGAGCAGTTCCACGGTGCCGGCGTCGATCAGTCCGCGCAACAAGGGGCTGCCGCCGTG
>JAVROZ010000886.1:0-4639 GCA_032162485.1 Mycobacterium sp. | reverse complement strand
CCGGCCGGCCCGTCGGGGTCACCACTGCGCGGTCTGGTCAACGTGCTGCCCACCGGGCGCAACTTCTACTCGGTCGACCCGAAGGCGGTGCCGTCGCGCCTGGCCTGGGAAGCGGGTGTGGCACTGGCGGATTCGTTGCTGGCTCGCTACCGCGGCGACCACGACCGGTGGCCCCGGTCGGTCGGCCTGTCGGTGTGGGGCACCTCGGCGATGCGTACCTCCGGCGACGACATCGCCGAAGTGCTGGCGCTGCTAGGTGTTCGACCGGTCTGGGACGATGCCTCACGGCGGGTGGTGGACCTGACCGCGATCCCGCTGGGCGAACTCGGCCGGCCGCGCATCGACGTGACCGTGCGCATTTCCGGATTCTTTCGCGACGCCTTCCCGCACGTCGTGACCATGCTCGACGACGCGGTGCGGTTGGTCGCCGAGCTCGACGAGCCGGACGAAGACAACTACGTGCGTGCGCACGCGCAGGCCGATCTGGCCCAGCACGGCGATCAACGACGTTCCACCACAAGGATTTTCGGATCTAAGCCGGGCAGCTACGGCGCGGGCTTACTGCAGCTGATCGACAGCCGCAATTGGCGGGACGACGCTGACCTCGCGCAGGTCTACACCGCGTGGGGCGGTTTCGCCTACGGCCGCGGATTGGAAGGCCGGCCCGCCACTGACGACATGAACCGCCAGTACCGCCGCATCGCGGTGGCCGCCAAAAACACCGACACCCGCGAACACGACATCGCGGACTCCGATGACTACTTCCAGTACCACGGCGGGATGGTGGCCACCGTGCGGGCGCTGACCGGCCAGGCGCCGGCCGCTTACATCGGCGACAACACCAGGCCGGACGCGATCCGCACCCGGACTTTGTCCGAGGAAACCAACCGGGTGTTTCGCTCCCGGGTGGTCAATCCCCGCTGGATGGCGGCGATGCGCCGGCACGGCTACAAGGGCGCTTTTGAAATGGCCGCCACCGTCGACTACCTGTTCGGCTACGACGCCACCGCCGGTGTAATGGCCGACTGGATGTACGAGCAGCTCACCGAGAGCTACGTGCTAGATCCCGAGAACCGGAAGTTCATGTCCGAGTCCAACCCGTGGGCTCTGCACGGCATGGCCGAACGCCTGCTGGAGGCGGCCGGCCGCGGCATGTGGGCGGAGCCGCAACCCGGCACGCTGGACGGTCTGCGCCAAGCGCTGCTGGAAACCGAAGGCGACTTGGAAGGCTAGTCCGACCGCGAGCAGACACAGCATCGCACTGCGCGTCGGACTCCAGTGCGATTCTGCGACTGCTCGCCGAGTCAAAGTTCAGACGAAATCTGAGCCGCCGTCCACGTTCACGGTGGCCCCGGTGACATAGCCGTTGCGCCGGGACGCCAGATACGTGGTGATCGAGGCGATCTCTTCGGGCAGTCCGGCACGCCCGAGGTCGCAGGGCTGGTGAAAGTTGTTGTCTATCCAGGTCATCACATCGCGCGGGTCCGTCGCATCCAGGCCGTCGGCGGCCAGGATGTCCTTGAGGTTTTCGGTGAAGCTGGCCGTGACAATGGTTCCGGGACATATGCAGTTGACCAGGATGCCTTCCTTGGCAAGGCTTTTGGACAAGTTCTTGGTGACGCTGGCCAGCGCCGCCTTGGCCGCGGTATAGGCGACGATGCGTGGGTTCTGTCGCTGAATGGAGTGCGCGGACAGGGTCACGATGCGGGCCCACTGCGCCGAGCGCAACAGCGGCAGCGCCGCGCGGATCGATCGCACCCCCGACATGGTGCCGAGCGAAAACGCCGCGTCCCAGTCGGCGTCGTCCATCTGCTCGAAATATCCGTCGCCCGGTCCGATCGTGTGAACCAGACTGTTCAGCCGACCCCAACGCTCGGCGACTTCGGCGAAGCCGTCGGCGATGGACTTGGCATCGGACATGTCCACGCTGATTCCGACGGCGTCCGGCGCACCCGCTTCGCGCAGCGATGCGACAGCGGCGTCGAGGGCACCGCGACCTCTGGCCATGACGGCAACGCTGGCTCCCTCGGCCGCCAGGGTTTCGGCAATAGCCAGTCCCATTCCCTTGCTGCCGCCCGTGACCACGGCTGTCGATCCGGCAAATCCCAGGTCCATCGTTGTCTCCCTTAATCAGTTGTCGGTTGAAATCTGCGCGATCGCTTCCGGCGCCACATCCAGCGCGCGCAAGCAGAACCCGAGAATCCGTTCGCGAATGTCGCCACGGGCGCTGTCGGCGGTCGTCCAGTGCCGGTCGATGGCCGCCCACACCACGCCATGAATGAACTGCGCGTCGGTCGCCGGGTCGGTGCCGCGAAATACTCCGCGCTGCATGCCACGTTGCAGCACCTCACGCAGTGGCTTGAGCAGCTCGACGTATGCGGGCTGGACCAGGCTGGGGGAGCCCAGCGATTGCGTCTGCGCCTCCAACGACAGGCGCCGCAAGTCGGATCGGATGTTGTCATCGAACGCCAAGTCCAGTCGCGCATCGATCCAGGCCGCGACGGCCGCTATTTCCGTTGTGGCAGCACTCATTCGGCGCCGGAGCCGCCGCGTCTCGGTTCGTGCCGATTCCAGGAAGACCGCAGCCACCAGCTCGTCCTTGGAGTCGAAATGCCGATAAAACGCGCGCGTGCCCAAGGCGGCTCGATCTAATACGGCGGCGATGCTGAACCCGCGAATCCCGTTCTCTTTCAGCGTTGCCGATGCCGCCGCCAGGATCTCGCGACGAACCCCCGGATCGGGGGCCAGCTTGTCGCGTCGCCGCGTGCGCGGAACGGTTGCCTGCTCAGGCACCAAACCCTCGATTCTGCGCGCCTCTTAAGTGAAAATAAAGTTTTCACTTAACGCCTGATGACTATTGCAGCCGGTCGACAGGAATGTCAACGAAGCCTCGCGGGCGCTAGGTTGGCATCCGTGACACCCACCTTTGCCGACCTGGCCAAAGCGCAATACATCCTGCTCACCACGTTCACCAAAGACGGCCGGCCCAAGCCGGTTCCTCTCTGGGCAGCCGCCGACGGCGACCGCCTGCTGGTCATCACCCAGGCAAGTTCGTGGAAGGTCAAGCGAATCCGCAATACGCCGCGAGTGACACTTGCCATTTGCGACATGCGCGGTCGTCCGAAAAGCGAGGCCGTCGAAGGCACCGCAGCCATCCTCGACAAGTCGCAGACCGCGGCGGTCTACGACGCCATCGGCAAGCGTTACGGAATTGTCGGGAAGGTCTTCAACCTGTTCAGCAAGCTGCGCGGTGGCATGGAGAACAACGTGGGACTCGAGTTGCGAGTGGCTTCGAGCTGACGCCGCCATGGCTACCGTTCTGATCCCGGTCCCCGACCGAGACTTCGACCCGACCGAGGTCGCGGTCAGTTGGCGAGTCCTCGTCGACGACGGACATCAGATCGTCTTTGCCACCGAGAGCGGTCACCCCGGCGTCGCTGACGACATCATGGTCACCGGTCGCGGTCTGGACCTGTGGTCCGCTTTACCGCTGGTGGGGGACATCTCGCTGGTCGGGCGCATGCTGCGGGCCAACAAGGACGCGCGTCGCGCCTACGACGACATGCTGCAGTCAGCCGAGTTTTCCCATCCGATCAGCTGGGCTCAAGCCTCACTCGACGGCGTCGACGCGCTGTTGCTGCCCGGCGGCCATCGCGCCCGCGGCATGCGCAGCTATATCGACAGCGACGCTTTGCACCGGCTGGTGGTGCAGGCCTTCGGGGGTCAGGTGATCGTCGCCGCGATCTGCCACGGAGTGCTGCTTGCCGCGCGCAGTGTGGATCCCGCCACCGGGCACTCGGTGCTCTTCGGGCGCAAGACCACAGCGCTGACCTGGGCGCTGGAACGGTCCGCCTGGCGGCTGACCCGCATCACCCGATTCTGGGATCGCGACTACTACCGCACCTACTCAGAAGAGCCCGGCCAGCGTCGCGGCTACATGTCGGTGCAATCCGAAGTGACCCGGGCGCTGAGAGCTCCCACTGACTTCTGCGACGTCGAACGCGGCTCAGCAAGCTGGTGGATGAAAACTTCCGGCATGGTGCGCGACACCGCCACCGATTTGAAACCGGCATTCGTTGTCGATGACGGCAATTACCTGTCAGCGCGCTGGCCAGGTGACACCCATACCTTTGCGAAAGCCCTTTCGGCGAAACTGAAGTCAGCGACCTAGCGAATACCACGGGGGCGCAACCGGATCGGGGTCATCCCAGATGTTCTCCGAAGAACGCGAAAACCCGGCGCCAGGCGTCTTCGGTCGCGTCGTCGTCGTAGCCGAACCCCGTGACACGGAGCAGGGGCTGGCCGGGAAGGCGGTTGGCGAAGCTGTGCCCGGCTCCCGGGTACGACTTGATGTCGGCGGTGATGTTCTTGGCGTCAGTCACTTTGCGGAGTCGCTTGGGTGCGCCCACTCCCAGCGGATCGCGGTTGCCGAAGCTCGCCACGATTGGGCACGCACCGTCCAGTGTCTCACTGAGGTGGCGCGGCAACGGGGTGCCATAGAACGGGGCTGAAGCACCAAAGCCTTTGGGCGACAGTACGAGTGCAAATTGACCACCCATGCAGAAACCTGCGATGCCCACTTTGCCGGAGCATTCGGGAAGTGCCAGTAGATGCTCACGCGCAGCCAATACATCGTCAA
>JAVROZ010000885.1:0-5062 GCA_032162485.1 Mycobacterium sp. | reverse complement strand
GCGCCACCCCCTGGCACCGCGGGCGGGGGCGGGGATCCGGTCGCGGTCGCGGCGGCCGGTGCGGCCGGTGCAGGCGAAGCCGGCGACGGGGTCGGTGACGGCGCCGCTGCACTGACGACGGGAGACGATCCCGCGGCCGGCAGGCTGGCATGTACGGGCGCGGGCAGCGGTGCGGTCGCCACCGGTGTCGTGCTCGGCTGGATCCCGGCCAGCCCGCTCAGCCCGGCCGCGGAGCCGGCGAACCCGACACCGGCGAGCGGCACGGCGAGCGCAAGCACCTGCAGTTGCGGGAACGTGCTGATGACTTCGCCCAGGTGGCCAACCTCGTCGGCGACAAGCAGCGGAAGGTGGGCCTGCACCTGCTCGAGCGCCCCGGCAGGATTCTGCGGGAAGTCGGCCAAATCTCTTGCCAGGGTTTGGTAAACCTCGGTGACCCGATTTACGTACCAACTCAGTTGCGTCGGATCGCCACCGTCATTGTCGACAATTCCTCCGTCGTCGTCGCCGCCGTCGTCCCCGGCGTCCTCCGTGTCCCCGGAATCAGCCGTCTGGATTGGCGGCGCCGATTCCGCGACCGGCGTCGAAGCAAGCTCGGCACCGGAGACCTCCTGATAGAGGGACATTGTGCTGGCCGCCTGGACCCACATCCGGCCATAGTCGGCCTCATTGAGCGCGATCGGAATGGTATTGATCCCGAAGAAGTTCGTCCCGACCAGAGTCGCGTGTAGTGCATGGTTGGCGGCCAGCTCAGCCAGCGTGGGCATCGCGGCCAGCGCGGCGGCGAACGCCGCCGCCGCGGTCTCGTGCCGGGCGGCGGCCGCGGCGCTGTTGGCGCTCGCCCGCATCAGCCACGCGAGATAGGGCAGATGGGCGACCACGTATTGGGCGGCTGTGGGCCCTTCCCAGGCTCCGCCCTGCACGGTCGCCAAGAGGTCCGCGAGTTCATCGGCCACCGAGGCGTACTCGGCACTCAACGAACGCCAAGCCTGTGCCGCCGCCAGCACGCCCCCAGGTCCTGGGCCGCTACTGAGCTGGGCAGAATGAATCTCGGGGGCAAATGCCATCCATGGGATAGCGAACACATTGTGAGTAGTCGGAAGCCAACCGGCAAAAGTTCCGTTTTTAGATCAAACTCTTTTTGTTGTCATAGAAAGCCCGACGGGAGCGCTACGGCTTGGCGGCGCTGACCAGCGTGTTAAGCGCGAACATCGGCGCGGCCTCGGAGTCGGGACCGGGTATCGGCCGGCCCACCTCGCGGAGGTAGTCGTTCAACGGTGTCCCGATCGCCGTCCAGCCGTGCGCACCGAACCACTCGGTGGCCGGCGCGCATCGTTCGTTGTAGACCAACTGGAAAAACGCGCGCTGGTCGCCCTCGGCACGCTCTTCTTCGACTTTGGCCTCGAATTCCTCCTGGGGTAGCGGGGCGCCGTCCTCGACTGCGACGTGGCTGCCCATGCTGGCCAACCCGTCGATGCCGGTGAACAGCTGTTCCTGCGCTGCGGCCGGAAGGTAGATCAACAGACCCTCGGCAATCCAGGCCGAGGACTGACTAGGGTCAAAGCCGTTGTCCTGCAGCGCTTGTGGCCAATCATCCCGGAGATCGACAGCGATCTCACGGCGCTCGGCCCGTGGTTGCACACCGTGCTCGGCGAGCACCTCCCGCTTGAATTCGAGGACCTGGGGCTGATCCAGTTCAAAGATGGTCGTTCCGTCTGGCCAGGGCAGTCGGTACGCCCGCGAATCCAGTCCGGCCGCCAGAATGACCACTTGGCGCGCACCGGCAGCCGCGGCTCGCTGGAAGTAGGCGTCGAAATACTTGGTGCGGGCGGCTTGAAAGTTCACGAAATGCCGGCCGAAGTCGTCGCTTTTCAGGTCGTGGTCGGGCGCGTTGCCGTCCAGCACGTCAGCCCAGGAACCGCCAACGGCACGGCAGAACAACTCCGCATAGGGGTCGACGACCAGGGGATCGGGCTTCTGTGCCTCCAACGCCCGCGCCGTCGCTACGAAGAGCGCCGTCGATCCGACGCTCGTTGTGATGTCCCAGCTGTCACCGTCACTGCGCACGCAACAACCCTACGCGGCCGAGTCGGGCGCCCCGGGCCTCAGCTGTGCCCGGGATCCCAGGTGCCGGGCAGCATCGGTGCCCTTGGCCCGCCACCGAATTCACCATCTGCCAGCGCGGTCAACCCCGCTGCCGCACCGGCAGCTTCGTTGCGCGTCGTACCGCGAAAGCCCATGTTCCCGGCGCCTAGGTCCGATGCCTTGGACGCCATAGCCGCCATTGGCGGCTCGCCTTGCGGCGGCGCGGCCCAGTCCGGATCGACATCGACATTCATGTCCGCGAACTCGTCGCCACACTCGCGCAGCGCCGTGCGCCGGCGCTTGCGCGCGTGCGCACGCGCGGCCGCCTCGGCAGCCGCGGCAGCCGCGTCGGGCTCCGGCGCCTTTCTTCTTGCACTTGCGGCGGCACGGGCACTTACCCCGGAGCCGAAGCCGACGTCCGGGCCACCGCCCACCAGGAAGGGGTAGCCGAAGCCGGCAACCGGCCCCGCCGGCGGTGGCGGTCCAGCACTGGTGACCGTGCTGGTCACGGTCGTGGTCGTCGCCGGCGCCGGGGCAGCGGATGCGGCCGCGGCCACGCCGCTGGGAGCCGACCCGGCGACCGGCAGCATCGGTGTGGCGACGGGGAGCGGCAGGACCGCGGGGATGGCGGCCGGCTGGGTCGCGGCCAGGCCGGACAGCCCCGCTAAGCCGGTCACCGCCCCCAGACTGGCAATGGCGCCGCCGATCGCGCCCGCCAACAACTGCGGGGACTGCAGCAGCGGAACAAGCTGGGCCAGGTGGGTCGGCCAGTCGAACTCCGCAAGCTCGACCACATACTCGAGCGCCCCGGCCGGGTTGGTGAAGAGCTGCTGGACAAAAGTTTCGAACTGTTGACCGAATTCGAGGGAACGCGCCACCCACCAGATTGGCTGGGTGGCGTCGGTTATGTCGTGCAGGTGGATTCCATTGAGGGTGCCCTCGAGCGGGTCCCAGTCGATCTGCCCACCGGTGAGCGTGCGCAGCAGGTCCGCGACGAGGTAATCGAGCGCGGTCGGGTCCCCGTGATCGTGGTCCTCGTGCTCGTCGTGCTCGTCGTGCTCGTCGTGCTCGTCTTCGTGCTCGCCTTCGGCGTGCAAGATCGGCGGCGCCGACGGGGTCGGGGTTGCTGACGCCAGCGCCCCGTCAGACACCGCTTGATAGGTAGCCATCGTGGTGGCGGCTTGGATCCACATCCGCACGTAATCGGCTTCGTTGAGCGCGATCGGGATGGTGTTGATCCCGAAGAAGTTCGTCGCCAACAGCAGGCCGTGGATGGCGTGGTTAGTCGCCAGCTCGAGCGGAGTCGGCATGGCGGCCAATGCGGCGGTGTATGCGGCGGCCGCGGTTTGGTGCCCGGCGACCGCGTTAGCGCTGGTGGCGCTGGCATGCGTCAGCCACGACAAGTACGGTCCGTGCGCGGCCACGTACTGTTCGGCGCTCGGACCCTCCCAGGCCCCGCCCTGCACCGCACCCAGCAGGGCCACGAGTTCGTCGGCCATGTTGGTGTACTCGGTGCTCAGCGCCGACCAGGCCGCGGCGGCCGACAACAATGCACCCGGCCCCGGGCCGCCGCTGAGTAACGTCGAGTGCACCTCAGGCGGCGCCGCCATCCACATTGTGGCCACACCAACACCCCCTCCACCGGCAAGAACCGATTTCGGAGATTACTGAATTTGATAATCGTTTTCAATAGCTCCCGGTGCGACCTTCGATCGTTCGCAGGCCCGGCATCAGACCAGAGGACGCCCCTTTTTGATCCTCCGGTCGAGATCCCACAGCACCAGGTTGAACGGGAACTCCCGCAGCAGGCGCGGCAGCAGGCTGTTCACCGTTGCGATCACCGTCATCAGCCGGTCGAACCGTCGTTGCTTGGCGGCGTCCCACGGCAATCCCATCTCGTCGCGGAAGCGTTGCGGCAGGAAGCCGGCGGTGATCAACAGGTTGAAGGTTTCCGACCGCTCGCGCAGCCGGCGCGGCAACCGAACACCACGTATCCGAGACACGGCGATCGGATACAGGAATTTGCGGACGGCGTCGTCGATGTGCACTTTGTCGAGCGACTCCTGCCAGTACTTGTCGAAGGCGGCCCGGTCCGCCGGCCACATCTCCGGCGGCACCTGCAAGGTGCTACCCAACGTCACACCCTCGCGGTACAGGCGATCGGCTTCAGCGTCGTCGATCTCTCCGATGAAGGTGCGGTAGATGTCGATGCCGCCCTTGTAGATGCAGGCCGCCACCCATAGCTGCAGTTCGGGATCGAACGCGTTGTACGACACCGGGCTGTCCGGGGTGGAGTAGACCTGTGCGTGCGCCCGGTTCACCGCGCGACGGAACGCCGCCTTCTGGGCATCGGTGCCGTTGTTCGCCACCGCTATATAGGTGAATGTGGTGCGTGCCCGCTTGATCGGGTGGCGGTCGATTCGGCCGCTTTCGACACGGCTCTCCGCTACACCGTGCCCGACGCCGGGGCGCGCCAACTCCATGATCACGTTGGCCGGGCCGGCCAACAGCGCAACGCCCATCAGGCCGTAGTCGCCACCGATCCGCCGCCGGCGGCGCGTCCGACGCTGTGGCCGGGGCCGGTCCGAGATCGGGCGCTCCACGTGCGGCAAGGGCTGTCGAAGGGTCTGTTGAATCGTCATCGTTTTGACTCCCGGCGGTCGCCCGCTAATTCTGATAACAGCTGTTTCCTGATATTGGCCCGTCGCGCGTGCGGATGTCAAGATGGTGTTCATGACCGGTGAAGCCGCAAGCGCGCGGCCCTACCGCGGCGTGGAGGCGGGCGAACGGCTTGCCGCACGCCGCAACCAGTTGCTGGCCGCCGGTCTGGATCTCTTGGGCGCCGATGACCAAGACTTCGATTTCCAATCCGAACTGACCGTCCGCAAGGTATGTCAGCGCGCGGGGCTGTCGGCCCGATATTTCTATGAAAGCTTCACCGACAAGGACGAATTCGTGGGGTGCGTCTTCGACTGGGTAG
>JAVROZ010000884.1:0-3453 GCA_032162485.1 Mycobacterium sp. | reverse complement strand
GCGACCAACCGGCCCGACATTTTGGACCCGGCGCTGCTGCGGCCTGGTCGCTTCGACCGGCAGATCCCGGTGTCCAACCCGGACCTGGCCGGCCGCCGCGCGGTGCTGCGGGTCCATTCGAAGGGCAAGCCGATCGCCCCGGACGCCGACCTCGATGGGCTGGCCAAGCGGACCGTCGGCATGACGGGCGCCGACCTGGCCAACGTCATCAACGAGTCGGCGCTGTTGACGGCCCGGGAGAACGGCACTGTCATCACCGGTCCCGCGCTGGAGGAGGCGGTGGACCGGGTGATCGGGGGTCCGCGCCGCAAGGGCCGGATCATCAGCGAGCACGAAAAGAAGATCACCGCATACCACGAGGGCGGCCACACCCTGGCGGCATGGGCGATGCCGGATATCGACCCGGTCTACAAGGTGACGATCCTGGCCCGGGGACGGACCGGCGGGCACGCGGTGGCGGTGCCGGAGGACGACAAGGGCCTGCGCACCCGCTCCGAGATGATCGCCCAGCTGGTCTTCGCGATGGGTGGGCGTGCCGCCGAGGAACTGGTCTTCCGCGAGCCGACGACCGGCGCGGTGTCCGACATCGAGCAGGCCACCAAGATCGCTCGCGCGATGGTCACCGAGTACGGCATGAGCTCAAAGCTCGGCGCCGTCAAATACGGTACCGAGCACGGGGATCCGTTTCTGGGTCGGACCATGGGCAATCAGGCCGATTACTCCCATGAGGTCGCCCGCGACATCGACGACGAGGTTCGCAAGCTCATCGAGGCCGCCCATACCGAAGCTTGGGAGATTCTCACCGAGTACCGCGACGTGCTGGACACCCTGGCCGGCGAGCTGCTGGAAAAGGAAACTCTGCACCGTCCCGAATTGCAGGCGATCTTCGGCGACGTCGAAAAACGCCCCCGGCTCACGATGTTTGACGACTTCGGTGGCCGCATCCCGTCGGACAAGCCGCCGATCAAGACGCCCGGGGAGTTGGCGATCGAACGGGGTGAGCCCTGGCCGCAGCCGGTGCCCGACCCGCCTTTCAAGGTTGCTATCGCCCGCGCAAGTCAGGCCGCTGACGATGCCAAGGGTGAATCGACAGGCGCCGGCACCAATGGCACCAATGGCTCCCACGGCACCACTCAGCCCGACTACGGCGCCCCCGCCGGTTGGCACGCGCCCGGATGGCCGCCACGGCCGTCGAATGAACCAGAATCCGCAACCAGTCATCCCAGCCCGGATACCGACGAGTCCGATTCCGATCGGTCCGCCGATCAGCGCGACAAGGATGTGACTCGGTCCAACCCGCCGGCAAACGGCTGATTCTTGGAGGCTTGGATGACACAGCTGCATTCCAGAAATGACCGGGCCGAGGCGTTCGACCGACCCCGCGCCGAGGCCGCCGTTCGTGAACTGCTCGTCGCGCTGGGCGAAGACCCAGATCGAGACGGCTTGCGGGACACTCCGGCTCGCGTCGTAAGGGCCTATCGGGAGATTTTTGCCGGGCTCTACACCGACCCGGCCTCGGTGCTGAACGCCATGTTCGACGAAGACCACAACGAAATGGTCATTGTCAAAGAGATCCCGATGTACTCCACCTGCGAACACCATCTGGTTTCGTTTCACGGCGTGGCGCACGTCGGCTACATCCCGGGTGCCGACGGCAGGGTGACCGGCCTGTCCAAAATCGCTCGGCTGGTTGACCTTTACGCCAAGCGCCCCCAGGTGCAGGAGCGGCTCACCAGCCAGATCGCCGACGCGATGGTGCAGAGACTGGATCCCCTCGGGGTGATCGTGGTGATCGAGGCCGAGCACCTGTGCATGGCGATGCGCGGGGTCCGCAAGCCCGGCGCCGTGACGACGACGTCGGCGGTGCGGGGTCAGTTCAAGACCGACGCCGCATCCCGAGCTGAAGCGCTCGATCTCATTCTGCGCAAGTGAGTTTGGCGCCCATGCAGGTTATGGGGGTGCTAAACGTCACGGACGACTCGTTCTCTGACGGCGGGCGCTATCTCGATGCCGATGGCGCCGTCGAGCACGGCCTTGCTCTGGCCGCCGAAGGTGCGGATATCGTCGACGTGGGCGGCGAATCGACTCGGCCCGGCGCCACTAGGGTGGATCCCGACGTCGAAGCGGCCCGAGTCATACCTGTTGTCAAAGCGCTTGCCGCACAGAAGATTACCGTCAGCATTGACACGATGCACGCGCGGGTTGCGCAGGCGGCGCTGGAGAATGGCGCGCAGATCGTCAACGACGTTTCCGGAGGACGGGCCGACCCGGCGATGGCGCCGTTGGTGGCCGACGCGAGAGTGCCCTGGGTGTTGATGCACTGGCGGCCGGTGTCGGCGGACACTCCGCATCAGGCACCGCAGTACCGCGATGTGGTCGCCGAGGTGCGTGCCGACCTGCTCGCCAGCGTGGCCGACGCAGTTGCGGCGGGCGTGGACCCCGCCAAGCTGATCATCGACCCCGGGTTGGGATTCGCCAAGACGGGCCAACATAATTGGGCGCTGCTGGATGGCTTGCCCGAGTTGGTGGCCACCGGGGTCCCGGTGTTGCTGGGAGCGTCGCGCAAACGCTTTCTCGGTACGTTGCTGACCGGGCCGGACGGCACGGCCCGCCCGCCGGCCGGCCGAGAGACGGCGACGGCGGTGATTTCTGCATTGGCGGCCCTGAACGGAGCCTGGGGCGTGCGGGTGCACGACGTGCGCGGGTCGGTCGATGCCCTCAAGGTCGTGGGAGCATGGCACGGCGCGAAAGGACGCAATGGCTGACCGAATCGAGTTGCGCGGGTTGACAGTTCGTGGTCACCACGGCGTGTTCGAACATGAGCGGCTCAATGGGCAGGATTTCGTCATCGATATCACGCTGTGGATGGACCTTGCGCAAGCCGCAGCCAGCGATGACTTGGCGGATACCTATGACTACGCCGCGCTGGCCCAGTTGGCTGCCGACATCGTCGGTGGGATGCCGCGGAACCTGATCGAGACCGTCGGGGCGAACATCGCCGACGAGGTGATCAAGGACGAGCGACTGCACGCCGTCGAGGTGACCCTGCACAAGCCGCAAGCCCCCATCTCCCAAGGGTTCGATGACGTGACGGTGGTGACTCGGCGCTCCCGCCGTGGCGGTCGAGGCGCGGTGATTCCGGCAAGCGGGCCCGTATGACGCGCGCTGGCCCATTCCGACCCGCTCGCGGGGGACGAAGCGATGACGAGGAGCGGCGCTCATGACTCGCGTCGTGTTGTCCATCGGCTCCAACCTGGGCGACCGACTGGTCCGGTTGCAGTCCGTTCTCGACGGACTCAACGGTGCGGTAGCTGCGGTATCCGCTGTGTATGAGACGGCCCCCTGGGGTGGTGTGGACCAAGAGCCGTTTCTCAATGCCGTGGTGATCGCCGACGATCCTGACCGAGACGCCTACGCCTGGCTCCGCCGAGCCCAGGAATTCGAGCAGGCGGC
>JAVROZ010000883.1:0-3183 GCA_032162485.1 Mycobacterium sp. | reverse complement strand
TGCCGGCCTGCCCGAACTCGGGCCAATAACGGGCTATCGGAGCATCCAGGTCGAGCTCACCGCGGTCAGCGAGCTGGTGCACGCAGGTGGACGTCAGGCCCTTGGTGCCGGACAGCACCGTGGTGAGTGTGTCCTCCCGCCAAGGCCGCGTACCGGCGGCATCGGCAGATCCGCCCCAGATGTTTACGACCAGATGGCCGTCGACCCAGACCGCGACGGCCGCGCCGACCTCCCCGCGGAGTTCGAAATTACGCGCGAATGCATCACGCACTCCGACATAGCTGGGTGCGCATGAGCCATTGATAATGACGTCGCTCATAGCGCCTTTCTGTCGAGCAACTGCTAGCGCAGAGCGGGCGACGGGAATCGAACCCGCGTAGCTAGTTTGGAAGACTAGGGCTCTACCATTGAGCTACGCCCGCGAGTATTAGTCGAGCGAGACTGTACGTGGTGGTGCAGATCAAATCTAATCGACGCGGCCGCGTAATCGCTCCGTAAGCTCCCCGAAATCCCTGGAGATGGCCGGAGGTCCCTGCGGCGCTGGCACGCGCGGGCCGTAGGATCGCGAGGTCAGCGCGGGGTGTAGCGCAGCTTGGTAGCGCATCCGCTTTGGGAGCGGAAGGCCGCAGGTTCAAATCCTGTCACCCCGACCAGCCCGACACGTGCACTGCCGCACGCAGAAACGACATACCGAGGAGCACGCCGTGAAGAGCACCGTGAGTCAGTTGAGCCCAACCCGGGTTCGCATCAATGTGGAGGTGCCGTTCACCGAGCTTGAGCCCGATTTCCAGCGCGCATACAAGGAGCTGGCCAAGCAGGTTCGGCTGCCCGGTTTCCGGCCCGGGAAGGCGCCGGCCAGGCTGCTCGAGGCGCGGTTCGGGCGCGAGGCGCTGCTCGATCAGGTCATCGAGGAAGCCGTGCCCAGCCGTTACGGCCAGGCATTGACCGAGTCGGACGTGCAACCCATCGGTCGGCCCAATATCCAGGTGACCAAAAAGGAGTACGGCGAGGAACTGGTGTTCTTCGCCGAGGTCGACGTCCGTCCCAAGCTAGAGATACCCAACCTGGAAGCACTGACCGTCAAGGTCGATCCGATCGAGGTCACCGACAGCGAGGTCGAAGCGGAACTGGAGTCGTTGCGCGCCCGGTTCGGCACTCTGACCGGGGTGGATCGGACAGTCCTCATGGAGGACTTCGTCTCGATCGACCTGTCGGCGACGGTCGATGGTGAGGACGTGCCCAACGCAGCGGCTGAGGGGCTGTCCCACGAAGTCGGTTCCGGCCGGCTCATCGCAGGTCTGGACAATGCGCTGATCGGACTAGGCGTCGACGAGTCCAAGGTTTTCACCGCCAAGCTGGCCACCGGCGAACATGCCGGGCAGGAGGCTGAGGTCACGGTGACAGTCAGGTCCATCAAGGAACGTGAACTACCCGAAGCCGACGACGAGTTCGCCCAACTTGCCAGCGAGTTCGACACCATCGACGAGCTGCGCTCCAGCCTCGCCGAACAAGTGCGCGACGCCAAGCGCGCTCAGCAGGCCGAGCAAATCCGCAACGCCGCGCTGGACGCCCTGCTCGAGCAGGTCGACGTGCCGGTGCCGGACGCGGTCGTGCGGTCGCAGATGGAGGAGACCTTGCAGGCCGCGATGAGTGGTCTCAACCAGGACCGGGCCAAGTTCGCCGAGGTACTCGAGCAGCAGGGTTCATCACCCGACGAGTTCGAAGCCGAAGCCCGCACCGCCGCAGAAAAGAATGTGCAGCAGCAACTGTTGCTGGACGCCATCGCCGACGAACTGAACGTCGAGGTCGGCCAGGAAGACCTGACCGAACGGCTGGTGATGACGTCGCGGCAGTACGGCATCGAGCCACAGCAGCTGTTTGGCTATCTGCAGGAAAACAATCAGCTGGCCGCGATGTTCGCCGATGTGCGGCGCCAAATGGCCATTGCGGCAGTGATCGAGAAGGCGACGGTCACCGACAGCGACGGCAACACCGTCGACACCAGCCCCTTCTTCGGCAACAACCGCCACGCGCCGCACGATCATGACCACGACCACGACCACGATCATGACCACGACCACGACCACGATCACGATCACGAGGACTCCGACGAAGACGAAGCCGTCAGCGATGCCACCGAGGCCAGCGAGGCCAGCGGCGCCACCGACGAGATCGCCGAATCGGACGACGCCGACAAGGCGGAAGAAACCGCCAAGTGACGCTGTGAGCGAACGCGCCCGTCTCAGGTGGTCAAAGGGTGGGCCTCGTTCGTTAGTGTCGATGCAACAAGCAATACGGAAAGTAGGTGTCCCCACTGTGAAAAGGGTGACTGATATGCGTTCGAACTCGGTGGGTCTCAACCTCACGGACTCCGTCTATGAGCGCTTGCTCGCAGAGCGCATCATCTTCCTGGGCTCGGAGGTGAACGATGACGTCGCCAACCGGTTGTGCGCGCAGATTCTGCTGCTCGCCGCCGAGGACGCGGACAAGGACATCCACCTTTACATCAACTCACCCGGTGGATCGATCAGCGCCGGCATGGCGATTTACGACACCATGGTCCTGGCGCCCTGCGACGTTGCCACCTACGCGATGGGGATGGCCGCCTCGATGGGCGAGTTCCTGCTGGCGGCGGGCACCAATGGCAAGCGTTACGCGCTGCCGCACGCTCGCATCCTGATGCACCAGCCGTTGGGCGGCGTAACCGGTAGTGCGGCCGACATCGCCATCCAGGCCGAGCAGTTCGCCGTCATCAAGAAAGAGATGTTCAGGCTCAACGCGGAATTCACCGGCCAGACGCTCGAGCGCATCGAGGCGGACTCGGATCGCGACCGCTGGTTCACCGCGCCGGAAGCCCTCGAATACGGCTTCGTCGACCACATCATTACGCGCGCCGCCCACATCAACGGAGAAGCAGAATGAACTCTCAGAGCCAACCCCAGGCGCGGTACATCCTGCCGTCCTTCATCGAGCACTCCAGCTTCGGTGTCAAGGAGTCCAACCCGTACAACAAGCTGTTCGAGGAGCGCATCATCTTCCTCGGAGTCCAGGTCGATGACGCGTCGGCCAACGACATCATGGCGCAGCTGCTCGTCCTGGAGTCACTGGATCCCGACCGCGACATCACCATGTACATCAACTCGCCGGGTGGCGGATTCACCTCTCTGATGGCCATCTACGACA
>JAVROZ010000882.1:0-3161 GCA_032162485.1 Mycobacterium sp. | reverse complement strand
GACGCCCGACCAGATCATGGACGTGTTGTTCGACCTCGAATCGTTGCCGGAATGGTCTTCGGCTCACCGCAAGGTCGAAATCCTCGAGCGTGACGACCAGGGCCACCCGACCAAGTCGCGGCAGGTCGTGAAGGTTGTCGGCATCAGCGACGAGCAGGTGCTGGACTACTCGGTTCACGACGACGGCGTGAGCTGGACCCTGGTGAGCTCCAAACAACAACAACGTGCGCAGGACGCCCGGTACACGCTGACTCCCGAGGGTGATTCCACCCGTGTTCACTTCGAGCTCACCGTGGATCTCGGCGTGCCGGTTCCTGGCTTCCTGATCAGAAAGGGAGCCAAAGGTCTGATGGAGACGGCCACCGAGGGCTTGCGCAAGCAGGTGCTGAAAGTCAAGAAGGGCGATTAGGACCCGTCGTCGAGTGCTTGATAGGCGGCGTTGTACCCCGGTGTGAAAGTGATGCCCGGGCCGCCATGACAGCCTGCGCCGCCGAGATAGAGGCCTTTGATGGGGATCGGGAAATCGAGGAACCCTTTGGGTCCGGGGCGGTTGGGTCCCATCAGGTCAGGGTGGAGCAGGCCATGGCAAAAGTCGCCGGCTGGAGCGGCGAACATGGTTTGCATATGGTAGGGCGCAAACGTGATGTGCCGCATCACAAGCTCCTTGAAGTTCGGTGCGAACCTGCTGATTTTCTCGATAACACGTTGTGCCATTTCATTTTTGAGATGGCCATGCTGGTCGCGGCTGACCTCGACCGGGAAGGCGTAGGCGTAGGCGCTCGCGGCGTGCTTGCCGGGTGGCGCCAGGCCAGGATCGTGCACCGAGGGAATCTGCAGACCCATAGACGGGTTGTCCGGCACTATCCCCCGGCGGCAGTTTTCCCACTGCCGTTGCTGCTCTTCGGGTGAACCGAAGATACCGACCGACATCTGCATGCCCGGTTCGTTCAACAGCCCATAGGGTGGCGCGAATTCGGGCAGCCCGTCGAGGGCAAAATGCATCTGCACGAACGACGCGCGGTGATCGCGATCCGACACGCGCGAAATGAGTTCGGTGGGAATATGTTCCGGCGCAACGAGTTCGCCGAGGGTGAGATCGGGTGCCAGGTTGGACACCACGACCGGCGCGGTGATCGTCGAGCCGTCACGTAGCCGGACGCCGGTCACGGAGCCATGCTCGACGAGGATCTGCTCGACCTTGGCGCGGAATCGCATTTCGCCGCCGTGGGAGACGTACAGCTCGCGCAGATGCTCGGTGAGGGCCCCGATGCCGCCCTTGAGCTTGGTCATCATCGCGGTGCTGTCGTCAGGTACCGCCAGGGCGAAGGCCAGGCAGGTGGCACTGCCCGGCGTGTACGGGCCACGGTAGGTGGAATTGACGGCCAGGAATGCCAGCATTCCGCGCATCACCGCGTGCTTGTCCTTGTCGGGTAGGTAACGGTCGATCACGTCCATGGCTGAACCGAAGAGCATCTCGTGAATGGCTCGACGCTCGGCATCGTTGGCGGCACAGGCGTACATTTCGTCGTAGGTCTTCGGTGGAGTGCGGACTTCGAAGCGGCCCAACGCCTTTGCCGGCCCCTGACTCCAGCCAATGAGTTCGGCCATACCGGTGACCGCCTCAATGCCGTGCTTGTCCCCCAGGTGCGTTATCAGTTGCATCGGATCGCGGTAGAAGATCATGGGTTCCTCGCCGTGTTCGCCGATGTTGGTGGACATCACGTCCGGTTCCACCGTGGGCAGCGTGTCCAGGCCAAGGTCTTTGGTGATCTGACTTGATGTCGGAAACTGCACGGACCCGGCGATTTCGTAGCGGAAACCGTCGATCAGTTCGACTGTCGCAGCCATGCCTCCGGCGTAGGTGTTGGCTTCCAGGCACAGCGTGCGCTGACCTGCTCGCTGCAGAATCGCCGCGGCGGTCAACCCGTTGTGCCCGGCTCCCACGACGATCGCGTCATAGTCCGTCTTGTTCGTCACGGCCGCTGGACCTCCTCGCTCGGGTGCGTGCCCAGAATATGTCAGTACTGACATAATCGAAAGATGTCAGTACTGACCAATTCTGATCGGTTGGGATACCATCGGCAGGACATGACCGCGCTGATTCCGCCACCGACGAACCGGCATTCCCTTCGTCGTCAATCGACCCATGAGGCGCTTCGCCATGCCGCGCTGAAATGCTTCGCCCGCAAGGGGTTTGCCAACGTCACTGTGACGGAGCTGGCGCGCGAGGCGGGCGTTACCGAGCGCACCTTCTTCCGTCATTTTCCAACCAAAGAGGCGGTGTTGTTCCAGGACTACGAGACGCACCTGGAATGGCTGGCCGAGGCGCTCGCTCAACGGCCCGACTCGGAATCGCTGTTCGATGCCGTTCTGGCCAGCGTGGCAGCGTTCCCCCACGACCTGGAGGTGGTCCGCCAAGCCGCGACTGCCCGTGCAGAGCTGATCAGCGCCGACCGCATCGCGAGTCACCTGCAGGTGGTGCAGACTTCGTTTGCTGCCGCGCTGACCGAATTCGTCCGGAACCGGCACCCCCGGCTACCGAACATCGATCTGGTGGCCGAGGTCGCGGGTGCCGCACTGGCGGCGGCACTTGTTGTGGCGGTTGAAAGTTGGGGCCGCCACGGGTGCACCGACGATCTCGGTGAGCTAGTGGCCGCAAGCTTGGACCTGGTTCGGTCCGGTCTGGCGCCACTGGCTTGATGGCGGGTAAGTGTTAAGCCGCGGAGGAGAACCAATCATGACGCTGAACACCCGGCTCACCGACTTCCTCGATATCGAACACCCGATCCTGCTGGCACCGATGGCCATGGTCTCGGGCGGACGGCTCGCCGCCGCGGTAACCGCCGCGGGCGGGTTGGGCCTCATCGGCGGCGGCTACGGGGACGGGCAGTGGCTGCAATCGCAGATCGAGCTCACCGTCGGCGCGCGCGTGGGATACGGGTTCATCACCTGGAGCCTGGCGGCCAGCCCGGAACTGCTCGACATCGTCCTGGCGCAGCAACCGGCCACGGTCATGTTGTCGTTCGGCGACCCGGGGTCGTTCGCCGATCGCATCCGCGCGGCCGGTATACCGCTGACCGCCCAGGTGCAAAATCTAGACCAGGCTCGCCAGGCCCAGGACACCGGTGCAGACCACATCGTAGCGCAGGGTAGCGAAGCAG
>JAVROZ010000881.1:0-10697 GCA_032162485.1 Mycobacterium sp. | reverse complement strand
AATGCTTTGCGCACCAACGGAAGCGCCACTTTCGAGCCGCCGTAGGCGAGATTGCGCAACGTGGGCAGTTCACCCGGCTCCTGCTCGAGGGCGGTGACGATTCGGGCCAGCATGGTCGGCACCACGGTCGCGGTCGTCACCTTTTCCTCTGCGACAAGCCGCACCCACTCGCGGGCCTCGAAGTTGTTCAAGTACACCATCTTTCGGCCGGCGTACAGGTTCGACATCGCCGCGTTGACCCCGGCGATGTGATAGGGGGGCACGCAGATCAGAGCCGCGTCTTCGGTGTCGGCCGAACCGAATTCGACGGTGCCGGTGATGTAGCTGGTGAGGTTGCCGTGCGACAGTTCGACGGCCTTCGGTTTCGAGGTCGTGCCCGAGGTGAACAGGACGATCGCCACACCGTCGGGATCGGCGAACTCCGCGGCCGGTGTTGCGGTGCGCGCCGCGGCCAGGAAGTCGTCGGACTCCAGCACGCGCTTGCCGACATCGCCGACCATGTCGCGGTAGCGACCGTCGACAACGACCAGCGGCGCAGGCAGCCGTTCGATCAGCTCCCGGATACCCTCGGCGCTCAACCGGTAGTTGATCGGTGTGTAGGCCTTGCCTGCGCGCGCCGAGGCGAAGATCAGCAGCGGCGACATGATGCCGCCCGAGCCGACATAGGCCACGTGTTCGACACCCGAGGCCGCGATCACGCCCGCACCGCCGTCGGCCAGCTCGCTGAGCTCTCCGATGGTCAACCGTTTGTCACCGTCGACCAGCGCAACCCGGTCGGGGTCCCCCGACACCGCCATCTCCAACAGCAACGAAATGCTCAACGCCTCAGCCTTCACTCGGGAGTACGAAGGATTCTAGACCGCCGTCTAAAGAATCCGGTATATAGTTATAGACTTACGGTCGTCAAATTAAAGCGCGCCTCAGCGGCCAGGCAGTTCAGCCGCGCGCAGCAGCCGAAGGAGCGCCATGAGGAGTACGCCCGATATCGCGATCATCGGCGTCGGCCTGCATCCGTTCGGACGATACGAGGACCGGTCGGCGCTGGAGATGGGCGCAGTCGCGATCAGCAGGGCGCTGCGCGACGCCGGTTTGGACTTCTCCGACGTAGACAGCCTGTACGCGGGCAGCCTCGAGGTGGCCAACCCGGAAGCGATCACCGGCCTGGTCGGCATGACAGGGGTGCCTGCGCGTGCCACGTTGAGTGGTTGCGCGACCGGGAATTCGTTGCTGACGCTAGCAGCCCGCGATGTCCAGCTCGGCGAGGCCGACATCGCCATCGGGGTCGGGCTGGACAAGCACCCGCGTGGCGCATTTGGTGCGGACCCGTCGGTCTCTGGGCTGCCGCAGTGGTACGGCGACCAGGGCATGTTCCTGACGACGCATTACTTCGGCACCAAGATCATGCGGTACATGCACGACCACGGCATCACCGAGCAGACGCTGGCCCGAGTCGCCGCGAAGAACCTCGACAACGGCGCCAAGAATCCGGACGCCTGGCGACGCAAGCCGATGAGTGAGGACGCGATCCTGGCCTCGCCGGTCGTCAACGCTCCACTGCGGCAGTACATGTACTGCAATCCCAACGAAGGCGCCGCCGCAGTGGTGGTCTGTCGGGCGGACGCCGCCAAGAAGTACACCAGCACACCGATCTATTTGCGCTCGAGCGCCCTGCGTAGCCGGCGCGAAGGTGCGTACGAACTGTTGCGCACCTCGATCGAACTGCCCATCGTTGCGGGCACCACTGCCGAGGCGGCGAAGGCAGCCTACGAAATCGCGGGCATCGGTCCCGAGGACATTGACGTCGCTCAGCTGCAGGACACCGACTCCGGCTCCGAAGTCATCCACATGGCCGAGACGATGTTGTGCAAGGACGGCGAACAGGAGGCCCTACTCGCCGACGGCGCCACCCAGATCGGCGGCCGGCTGCCGATCAACACCGACGGCGGCCTGCTCGCCAACGGCGAGCCGGTCGGCGCGTCCGGGCTGCGGCAGGTATACGAGTTGGTGCACCAATTGCGCGGCACCGCGGGCGATCGGCAGGTGCCCAACGAGCCGCGGGTGGCGTTAGCCCAGCTCTACGGGGCGCCGGGAACCGCGGCCGTCGCGATCCTCACCAGATAATCGAACGGAAGGTGAAGTGCCGATGACCGACACTCAGGCCGAAGCTCAGCGCCGCGCCGAGGTGGATTTAGACCACCACTCGCCCGAGTTCCGCGAGAACCCGTACGGCAAGTTCCGCGAGATGCGCGAATCGGGTTGTCCGGTCGCACATTCCGACCACTACGAGGGCTTCTGGGCACTGGTTGACTATTCGTCGGTGTTCGAGGCCGCCCGTGACGACGACCTCTTCAACTCGTTCCCATCGGTGGGCGTGCCCGCCAGTGGGCTGCCGCTGCCGATTCTGCCGATCGAGTCCGACCCGCCGGAGACCCAGGAGCTGCGTGAGGTCACCCTGAAGCGGTTCTCGCCTGGTTCGGCGGAGCGGTTCCGCGACGGGGCGATCGAGATGACCGACGAGGCGATCGACGCGTTCATCGAGCGGGGTGAGTGTGACCTCGTTGGCGAACTCACCACTCCACTGCCTGCCCGACTTATCCTGCGGTTGCTGAACTTCGACGAGTCACGACACATGGACTGGGTGCAGTGGGTGCACAGCACTGTGCACGACCGCGCCCACGATCCGGAGAAGGCCGGGACCGCCGGCATGGAAATGTTCGGCGAGATCGTCAAGCACTTGGAGGAGCGCCGCGCCGAAGGGCTGGGCGACGACCTGTTCAGTGACATTCTTCGCGGCACGCTCAACGGCAAGCCGCTCGACGACGGCCAGATCACGATGTACACCGTGCTGATGATGATGGGCGGTATGGATACCACCAGTGGCTTCACCGGGAACGTGCTGCTGCGCCTGTGCCGAGACACCGAACTGCGCCAGCAGTTCATCGACGATCCGAGTCTGGTCAAGAAGGGCACCGACGAACTGCTGCGGCTGTACACGCCGACTCTGGGCCTCGCGCGGACGGTGTCCCGCGACACCGAGTTCCACGGTCAGGCCCTTTGCCAGGGCGACCGCGCGATCCTCATGTGGGCGGCGGCCAACCGCGACCCCGCCATGTTCGAGGACCCCGACAAGCTGGACCTCTCCCGCCCGAATGCCAAGAAGCAGATGGCATTTGGGGTTGGCATGCACCGCTGCCTAGGATCGCACTACGCCAAGATGATGTTCGATGTCATGGTGACGCGGATCCTGGAGCGACTCCCCGACTTCGAACTGGCGGACGAGCCCAGGTTGTTTGAGGATGCGGGCGAGGTCTATGCGGTGAAGGAGCTGCGGGTCAAATTCACTCCCGGCCCGCGTAAAGTCTGACCGATGGCATCTGTCGCCGTCGGCGATGTCGAAATCGAGTGCACGGACACGGGTTCCGGGCCGGTGGTGGTCTTCGTGCATGGCGCATATGTCACCGGTCGGCTATGGCAGGACGTGGAGGACCGCCTGTCCGAAAGCCATCGATGCATCACACCGACCTTTCCGTTCGGCGCTCAGGCCAAGCCGGTGGGTGCGCATGTCGATCTCAGCGTCGCCGCGGCAGGCAGGCTGATCGTCGGCCTGCTCGACGCGCTCGATCTGTCCGACGTCACGTTGGTGGCTAACGACACCGGCGGCGGAATCGTGCTCGCCGCGCTGGGAAACCCGATGCTGAACTGGGACCGGGTAGCCAAGCTGGTGTTCACCAATTGCGATAGCTTCGAACACTTCCCACCGAGTGCCTTCGCCCCGATCTTGCGATTGTGTGCGCTGAACCAGGTCCTGGGTTCGATCGTGCTGAAGGGCTTGACAACCGCGCCGGGTCTAAAGGTGTTCACATCGGCCGTGACCCGCCGTGGCATCGATGCTGCACGCAGGCCCGCTATTTTCGGCGGATTTCTCACCTCGGCCGCAGTGCGCCGCGAGGCCGCAAGGTTCACCGCCGACCTCAAGCCCAGCTACACCCTGGCGGCGGTCGGCGCATTGCAGCGTTGGGACAAACCGGTGCTGATGGCGTGGGGCGACAGCGACAAGATGTTTCCCATTGCCCATGCCCATCGCCTCGCCGAGACGTTTCCCAATGCGGTTGTGCGCACCATTGCGGACAGTTCGACCTACGTCATGCTGGACCGCCCGGATGAGTCCGCCGAGGTAATCGGCGCGTTTGTCGACCGCTGACACCGGTCTGGCGAAAAGTTGGAGTCGCGACCAAGAAATTGGTTAAATGTTTAGAGCTTAGGAACTACGGAGGAGGTCGTGCAGTGGCGGCTGACACCGTCGTCGGGCTGTTAGACAAGTCCGCAGCGACCCGGCCGGACCGACCGCTGCTGATCGACTGTGCCGGCGAGACGCTGACCGTCGCCGACATCGCCGCAATGACCGCGGCAGGCACCCACTGGCTGTTTGACGCCGGCGTCCAGCCGGGGATGACCGTCGCTTGGCAGCTGCCGTCGCACTGCTCGGCGGCCTTGCTCATGTTGGCGCTCGCCCGCACGCCGACGGTGCAGTCGCCCGTGCTGCACCTGTTCCGGCGGCGCGAAGTTCGCGCCGCGCTGGACGTCGCGCGGGCCGACCTGTTGATCGTCGACGCCTCAACCGAGGCACAGGCCCCGACCGATATCCCGATCGTCCGGCTACCCGAAGATTTCCTTGACGTGCTGCGAAGCATGCCGGGCGGCGTCCACCCACAGTTCGAAGCGACACGATCAGCCGCAGACGTCCGGTGGATCTATTTCACCTCCGGTGCGACCGGCCGCCCGAAAGGCGTCCGGCATAGCGACGCAACCCTATTGGCGGCGGCACGCGGTTACGTGATGCACCTCGGATTGGGCGGCCGTCCCGACGAAGTCGGCACGATCGCATTTCCCATCGCGCACATCGGCGGGATGGTCTACCTGGCCAGCGCACAGATCGCGGATTTCCCGGTATTGATGGTCCCCAAGGTCGAAGCCGACACCCTTCCACGACTGCTGGCCAAGCACCGCGTGACGGTCACCGGCGCCAGCACCGCGTTCTATCAGATGCTGCTCACGGCTCAGGTTGCCAGCGGAAGCCAGTCGCCGATCATTCCCTCCCTTCGCATGCTGATCGGCGGTGGCGCCGCATGCCCGGCGGAGCTGCACAAGCAGGTGCGCGAGCAGATGGCCGTTCCGATCGTGCACGCGTATGGGATGACGGAGGCGGCAATGGTCTGTGTCAGCGAGGCCACCGATACCGAGGAACAGCAGACCTACACCTGCGGACGGCCGATCCCAGGCGCGGAGATCCGGATCGCGCCAACGGACGAGATCGAACTGCGTGGCGCGAACATGACACCGGGCTACGTCGACGAAGAGCTGTGGACGCGAGCGACGACGGCTGACGGCTGGTTCCGCACGGGCGACTCGGGCCGGGTGCGACCCGACGGCCGCATTGTGATCACTGGCCGGGTCAAGGATCTGATCATTCGCAAAGGCGAGAACATCGCTCCGGATGAAGTCGAAAACGAGCTGCTGGCACATCCGCTGGTCGACGAGGTCGCGGTGCTGGGACGGCCCGACGAGCTGCGCGGTGAGATGGTGTGCGCGGTCGTGCGGCGGTCCCCACGCCATCGCCAAGTCACACTCGACGAACTGTGCGCCTTCCTCGACGAACGTGGCCTGATGAAACAGAAATGGCCAGAGCGCTTGCACTTTGTCGATCAGTTCCCACTGACCGGACTGGGTAAGGTGGCGAAAGCCGAATTGGCGCAACTCATTTCAGGAGGAAGCCAGTGACGGTGTTATCTGTCGACGAGCGGGACGAGCTTACCCACTCCGTGCGTGCCGCGTGCGAGAAATTCGCATCAGAAGAGCGCGTCCGCGCGGTGGCCTATGACCATCCCGACGACGCGCGACGCGGCTTTGACAGCGAGCTGTGGAGGGTGCTCTGCAACCAGGTCGGAGTGGCCGCAATCGCCGTGCCGGAGCACCTCGGCGGCGCCGGCTTCGGCGCATCCGCGTTGGGCGTTGTGGCCCATGAACTGGGCCGCGTGTTGGCGCCGGTGCCGTTCGTGGCGTCGGCGGTACTCGCCACCGGGCTATTGATCGACCTGCAGGGGCAAGACCCTGATGCCGAGGAGCGATTCACCGGCTTACTCGACGGCCAGCGCACCGCCGCAGCGGCGCTCACCGGCGATGGCGGCCTTTGGCGCCGCAGTGCGGTGACGCTCACCGCCACTAAGGGCGACGACTGCTGGACGATCGACGGTGTCGTCCGCCACGTTCTCAACGGCACGGCCGCCGACGATCTGGTCGTGGTGGCGACGACCGCCGGCGGTGTGGCGTTGTTCCTGGTGGACCCCAACGCCGCCGGAGTTCTCGTCGAAACGGAGCGGGTACTGGACGGCACCCGGCCGATGGCGACGATCACCTTCACCAGCGTGCCTGCGTTGCGGCTCTCCAACGACGGGCCCGTCGACGACATCATCGAGCGAAACGTCGACCTGGCATTGGCAGTGCTGTCGGCCGAGCAGGTCGGCGCGTGCGAGCGGGTGTTGGAGATCGCAACCGAATATGCCCGCACCCGTGAACAATTCGACCGCCCAATTGGCAGCTTTCAGGCTGTCAAGCACAAATGCGCCGACATGCTGGTCGACCTTGAGTGGGCGCGGTCGGCGTCGGCGGCGGCATTGGAGTCGGTGGACGGCGCTGCCGGCGAAACGGCAGGCGAATCAGACTGGCGCGCCAGCATGGCCAAAGCGGTGTGCTCTGAGGCGTTGCGCGCCTCGGCGCACGCCAACGTCCAGATCCATGGCGGCATCGGGTTCACGTGGGAAGACTCCGCGCATCTCTACCTTCGGCGAGCCAGGACCGACGAGGTGTTGTTCGGCGGACCCGGGCAGCACTGGGACCGGCTCGCCCTCCGGAGAAAGCTGCTCTGACCGGCCTTCTCCGGCGCCCCGAGCAGCCGCTTGCTGGCCTATCGTCCGGAAACTAGAATCACACCTAAATAACTAAATGTTTTTATGTTTTACTCGATGCCCAACGCAGCCCACGAGGAGGCACTGTGCCGTTGCAGCCAGAGATGCAATTGATCTCCGTCGACGACCATCTGATTGAACACCCCAAAGTGTGGAGCGACCGTCTGCCCAAAAAGTACCTGGAGGCCGGGCCCAAGATTATCGAGTGGGAACGCCCCGATACCGGTCAGATGTGTCAGGTATGGGACTACGAGGGCCGCATCTACCCCTACATCGGCCTGAACGCGGTGGCGGGCAAGAAACCCGAGGAGTACGGCATCGAGCCGGTCCGCTACGACGACATGATCCCTGGCTGCTACGACCCCAAAGCTCGGGTCGCCGACATGGACATCGACGGCGTACAGGCGATGACGTGCTTTCCGTCGTTCCCGCGGTTCGCCGGCGCCGTCTTCGCCGAAGGTGAGGATAAGGAACTCGCGAGGCTGTGCTCGGCGGCCTGGAACGATTTCCACCTCGACGAGTGGGCCGCCACCGCCCCCGACCGGTTCGTCCCGGTGGCGATGCTGCCCTTCTGGGATCTCGATGCCAGCGTCAAGGAGGTGCACCGGGTCGCGGCCAAGGGCGCCAAATGCGTGACCTTCCCCGACCTGCCCGACAAGCTGGGCCTGCCGTCGGTGCACTCCGACCACTGGGACCCGCTGCTCTCGGCGATGGAGGAGACCGGCCTCGTGCTGGCGCAGCACTTCGGTTCCGGGGGCTTCCCCCCGCCGATCGCACCCGACGCGCCGTTCGCCGTCTTCGTCACGCTGATGGGCACCATGTCGATGACCTCGATGACGGACTGGTTGTTTTCCAACACCCTGTATCGGCACCCAAAGCTCAAGATCGGCCTGTCCGAGGGCGGCATCGGCTGGATTCCCTACATCCTGGAACGCGCCGACAGCGTGTGGCGCAAGCACCGCTTCTACAACAACATCAACCAGGAGCACGAACCGAGTTACCTGTTCCGCAAGCACATTCACGGCTGCTTCATCGAAGACGACTTCGGTGTGGCGGTGCGCGACTGGATCGGCGTAGACCGGATCACCTGGGAGTGCGACTACCCGCATTCCGACTCCTTCTGGCCAAACAGCCGTGACCGAGCCGCCGAAGCCTTAAAGGACGTACCCGATGACGAGGTCCACCGGATGGTCGAGCTGAACGCCCGCGAGTTCTACAACTTCCCGCGCGCGGCGTGACAATTCACATGGCGGAGCGAAAAGCCCCAGAAGCTATGAAAAGGATTGAACAGCTTCCGGTTTCGGACTGGACAGACCAGGACCTCTTGACCAAGGACGAGGCGCGCGCGCGCCTCGTCGACGAAATCGGTCGCACCAGAACCAGATTGGACGGGTTGACGGCGAAGAACGTCGACGATCCGGAAATCATGCTGCTGGAGCGGCGGCTCAACGCCATGGAGTCGGTCCGCGACGAGTACAGCGACTATCGCGACGGGAAGTGATGTGCCGGTAGCCGACGAGAGGGCCGAAGATACCGCCGCACTTCGGTCGCAGATTCATTCGTTTCTGGAGAACGCCCCGAAACCTGCGGGTCTGCGCAACTACGGGCCGACTCCGACGGCCGCCGACGTCGAGCCCGGTCGGGCCTGGCACAAATACCTTGCCGAACACGGATACGTCTGCCTGCATTGGCCCGTCGAGTACGGCGGTGCCGACGCGTCCGTGTCCTACCAGGCGATTTTCGCGGAGGAATGCACGCGCGCCGGGGTCCCACGTCAGCTCGGTATCACCGGCGTCGACCTGGTGGGGCCGGTCCTGATCAAATTCGGCAATGACGAGCAGAAGTCGCGTTATCTGGAGCCCATTCGGCTCGGGGACGACATCTGGACGCAGTTGTTCTCCGAACCGGGCGCCGGCTCCGATCTGGCCGGGGTCCGAACGAGAGCGGAGAAGACGCCGACCGGCTGGCGGATCAACGGCCAAAAGGTCTGGAGTTCGGCCGCGAACTCTGCCGACTACGGGCTGCTGCTTGCCCGCACGGCACCCGAAAAGCACCGTGGCTTATCGATGTTGGTCATTCCGATGGACACGCCCGGCGTCAGCGTGCGGCCGCTGACGCAGATGGACGGCGAAAGCAAATTCAACGAGGTCTTCTTCGACAGCGTCGAGGTGGGCGACGACGCGTTGATCGGCGAGATCGGCCAGGGCTGGACGATCGCAATTATGACGCTCGGACGCGAGCGGCTGACCCTGGGTTCGCAGGCGGTCGGGATGTTCCGGCTGCACGAGCGGATGGTCGACGCGGCCCGGGATCACGATCTACTGGAGCCGGTACTGGCGCGGTCGATGACCAGGTTGTGGGCTCGGATGTGGCTGCTGCGGTTCACCTGGCAACGCGCGATCGACGCGGGAGACACGTCGTCGTCGGCGTTCTCCGTGCTCAAGCTGATGACCTCGGAAACCGACCGCGATCTGGGCGATCTGGCCACCGAAGTGCTGGGCACCGATGCCTGCGCCGATCCCGCTGACAACGAGTTGGTACAACACATGCTCGTCGGACGCGCCCAGACCATCCTCGGCGGCACCAGTGAGATCCAACGGAACATTCTGGGCGAACGGGTGCTGGGACTCCCCAAAGAGCCACGATGACAACGGTATCCACCGATCCGGTGTTCGCCGCCGCCCTGCGGGCCCGAATTAGGCCCGGCGGCACCGTCGCGATCGGTGACGGCGTCGGCGTATTGCACTCCCTCAACGACGGCACATCGGTGGGGGCGGTCATCTCTGCGGTTGCCCGCGACGTCGGTTCGGTACGGCTGATACTGGGCTGGTTACCAACACCGTTCGACGGCATCGAAACCGACGCGTTCGCCGAGACCGTCGCGTTGATGCCGGGCTGGGGCGCGCGTGCCCTATTGTCGTCTCCGACAGCGCGTTTCGTGCCGACCCGGCTCAGCGCAATACCTGCACTGCTGACCGGAGTGCTACGCCCCGATGTGCTCGTCACCCGGATGGTCGAACGGGACGGACGACTGCATTTCGGCTCCGAAGTGTCGTGGCAACGGGGACTCCTGAACGCAGGCGTGCCGGTGCTCGCGATCCTGGACGACACGTCGCTATGCGCCGACGCAGGCCCGCCGATCGATCCGGCGATCGTGCATGTGTGTGGCCGCAGTAGCCAAGGACTGGCATGCGTGCCGCAGAAGGACCCGGACACCGTCCACGACGCACTAGCCGACGCGGTGCTGCGGTTCGTGCCTGAGGGCGCACGACTGCAGTATGGGCCAGGGCAACTCGGCACCGCACTGTTGCGGCGCGCAGCGGTACCGCTGCGCATCGATACCGGACTGCTCACCGACGCGGTAGTCGACATGGACAAGCGCGGAATGTTGATCGATATACCCTCGGCCACTTACCTGTTCGGTACCGAGGTGCTCTATAACTGGGCGGATGGCAAGCCCATACTGCGGGGCATCGAATACACCCACGACCTGTCGCGGCTGGCCAGGGGCCAGCCGTTCGTCGCGGTTAACACCGCCATCGAGATCGACCCGTTCGGTCAGGTCAACGTCGAAGGCCGCGGCGAGAAAGTGGTCGGCGGCATCGGCGGGCATCCCGACTACTGCGCGGCTGCCCGGATGACTCGCGGAGGACTGTCGATCATCGCGGTCCCGACGACGTTGCACGGACACTCGCCGCTTGTCGAACAGTTGAGCCGCCCGGTGTCCACGCCGGC
>JAVROZ010000880.1:0-3547 GCA_032162485.1 Mycobacterium sp. | reverse complement strand
GGCCCGCTGCAGGAACCGGTGCGCCCCGACGACGTCTTTGGTGGCCCACGGGCGGGACGCTTCCAGCGGGCCCATGGACATCTCGTAAACCCGCAATGTGTCGGCCCCGTAATCGTCGCTGATCTCGTCGGGTGAAATCGAATTCTTCAGGCTCTTACCGATTTTGCCGAACTCCTGGAAGACTTCGATCTCGCCGCCCGGGCCCGGGAGGAAGAACTCACCATCTCGCTCGATCACCTCCTCGGCGGGTACGTAGGACCCGCGCTTGTCGGTGTAAGCGAAAGCCTGAATGTAGCCCTGGTTGACCAGCCTGCGGAACGGCTCACGGGAGCTGACGTGGCCGAGGTCGTAGAGAACCTTGTGCCAGAACCGCGAATACAGCAGGTGCAGCACCGCATGCTCGGCGCCGCCGACATACAGGTCGACGCCACCGGGATCGTTCGGACCATGCTCGGCCGGCCGCGGGCCCATCCAGTAGGCCTCATTTTCTTTGCCGCAGAACCGTTCCGAATTGTGCGGGTCGGTATAACGCAACTCGTACCAGGAACTGGCCGCCCACTGCGGCATCACGTTGGTGTCGCGGGTGTAGGGCCGCATGCCGTCACCGAGATCGAGCTCGACGTGCACCCATTCGGTCGCTTTGGCCAGCGGCGGTGACGGCTCACTGTCGGCGTCGTCGGGGTCGAACGACACCGGCGAGTAGTCCGGCACGTCGGGCAGTTCGACGGGCAATGCGGCCTCGTCGATCGCGTGCGCTCGTTCATCGCCGTCGTAGACGATCGGAAAGGGTTCACCCCAGTATCGCTGCCGCGCGAAAAGCCAGTCCCTCAACTTGAATTGGACACGGGCCCGGCCTCGACCCTCGGACTCCAACCGGGCGGTGATGGCTTGTTTCGCCTGCGCGACCTCCATTCCGTCGAGATAACCGGAGTTCACCAGCACACCATCGCCGGCGTAGGCGGATTCCGAAATATCGCCGCCGGCAATGACTTCGATGACGGGCAGACCGAATTGCCGGGCGAAATCCCAGTCCCGTTGGTCGTGGCCCGGCACGGCCATGATCGCCCCGGTGCCATATCCCGCCAGCACGTAGTCGGCGATGAAGACCGGTACCGACTCACCATTGGCCGGGTTGGTGGCGTAGCTGCCCAGGAAGACGCCGGTCTTCTCCCTGCTCTCCTGCCGTTCGAGGTCTGACTTGGCCGCGATCGCGCGCCGGTAGGCGGCCACGGCCTCCGTAGGTGTCGCACCGCCGTACGTCCAGGAACGGTCGGTCCCGTCCGGCCACGCGGCGGCGACCAGTTCGTCGACCAGGTCGTGCTCGGGGGCCAACACGAGATACGTGGCGCCGAACAGGGTGTCCGGCCGGGTGGTGAATACCTCGATGTCGGCTTTCGAACCGTCGGCCTTGGTGGCGGAGAACAACGCCGTGGCACCCGTCGAACGCCCGATCCAGTTGCGCTGCATCGACTTGACCTTTTCCGGCCAATCCAGCACCTCTAGATCGTCGAGCAGCCGGTCGGAATAGGCGGTGATCCGCATCATCCATTGCCGCAACCGCTTACGGAACACCGGGAAGTTGCCGCGGTCGCTGCGGCCGTCGGCGGTGACCTCTTCGTTGGCCAGCACCGTGCCCAGCCCCGGACACCAGTTCACCAGCGAGTCGGCGCGGTAGACCAGCCGGTGACCGTCGATCACGTCGGACCGCTCCCCCGGCGAAAGCTCTGCCCACTGCCTACCGTCCTCGAGGCTCCTTGCTCCGGAATCAAATTCGGTGATCAGCTCTGATATCGGACGAGCCTTGTTGGCGGCGGGGTCGAACCACGCGTGGTAAATCTGCAGAAAGATCCACTGCGTCCACTTATAGAACTCGACGTCGGTGGTCGAGAAGCTGCGCCGGCTGTCGTGAGCGAGCCCGAGCCGGCCCAACTGGCGCCGGAAGTTCACGACGTTGGCCTCGGTCCTGATGCGCGGGTGGGTGCCGGTCTGGACAGCGTATTGCTCGGCGGGCAGGCCGAAGGCGTCGAACCCTAACGCGTGCAGCACGTTGCGTCCGTTCATCCGGTAGTACCGGGCGTAGACGTCGGTAGCGATGTAGCCGAGGGGGTGGCCTACGTGCAGCCCCTCCCCCGACGGATAGGGGAACATGTCCAGGACGAAGAGCTTGTCGTCCGGTAGCGCGGTGCCGTCCGCCGGGGCCAGCGAACCGACGGGGTTGGGCACGTTGAACGTGCCCGACCGGGCCCAGTTGTCCTGCCAAGTGCGTTCCACGCGAGCCGCGAGTTCGGCCGTATAGCGGTATCGCGGCACGTCGGAATCCGCGTCCTGGGCGGTCGGCAGTTCGGTCACGTCCAACAGGGTATAAGTGCTCGGCCTACGCCGAGGGCGCCCGACCCGCTGGCCACAGGATGGTCTCGGTTCCGTTGCACACCGATCAGGGGTTCATCCCAGCTCTGTTTCATCCATAGTCGCGTCCCTGAGCAGTGGTTACATTCAGCCTCGATGGTGGACCTCAACAAGTTCATCAGCGCCCGAGCTATTCCGGAGGGATCGACCGAGATGATTCATATCGCGCGCAGCTGGCGAACAGTCGCAAGTGGCATGGCCGCCGGCGCCGTCGGAGTCGTGATGTTTGCCGGAGGGACCGCATCGGCCGAGCCCCTAGTCCCCCAGCCGGCTGTCCCTGGCCCGGTGCCCATGCAGCCGGCAATCCAACCCGGGCAGAACTCCACGGTGTTTCCGGGGGGCGTCAACCGGTTCGCGCCGGCGCCGGCGCAGGCCCCACTGCAGGTTCCCGTCCAGGCGCCGCTGCCTGCGCAGGCCCCGGCGCCGGTCGCAGCACCGATTCCGGCCGGCCTGCCCGCCACCACGGCCGCGCCCGCCGCGGCGGCGCCGTTGCCGCCCGCGGTCACGCCCGCCGCCACCGGCACCCTGCGCGAGTACCTGGAGGGCAAAGGCGTCAAGCTCGAGGCGCAGCACCCCCTGAATTTCAAGGCGCTTGACATCACGCTGCCGATGCCCGCTCGCTGGACACAGGTGCCCGACCCCAACGTCCCCGACGCGTTCGTGGTGATCGCCGACCGGGTCGGCGGCACCAGCGTGTACACGTCGAACGCCCAGGTGGTGGTGTACAAGCTCATCGGTGACTTCGACGCCGCGGAGGCAATCACGCACGGTTTCGTCGACAGCCAGCGACTGCTCGGTTGGCAGACGACGTACGCGTCGCTGACCAGTCTCGGGACGTTCCCGTCGGCGGTGATCGAAGGCACCTATCGCGAAAACGACATGACGCTCAACACTTCGCGGCGCCACGTCCTCGCCAATTCCGGACCGGACAAATACCTGGTGTCGGTGTCGGTGACAACCGCGGCATCGCAGGCCATCAGCGACGCACCCGCCACCGACGCCATCGTCAACGGCTTCCGGGTGGCCACGCCCGGGGCGGCCGCTCCGGCGCCGGCACCGGCTGGGGCACCCACCGCGCCTGCGCCACAGGCCCCCGCCGTAACCGCGCCGCTGGCTCCGGCCGCGCCCGTGCCACACGCCC
>JAVROZ010000879.1:0-5767 GCA_032162485.1 Mycobacterium sp. | reverse complement strand
GGGCTGGTCCGCATGGCCGCCCAGGCGTTCGCCGAAGACCCCGACGCGATCTAGGCAACCATTTGGTTGCGTTTTCGTCGAATGGCTGGTTGAGTGTCATGCAACCAGGAGGTTGCTTATGAACACTGACCGGATCGAAAAGCAGGTCGTACTTCGGGCTCCGCTCGAGCGGGTGTGGCAGGCAATCAGCGACGCCGAGCAGTTCGGACGCTGGTTCGGCGTCCGCTTCGACGGACCCTTCGTCCCGGGGGGCTCCGTCACCGCCGCAATGACCCCGACCACCGTCGACGATGATGTCGCCAAGCGTCAGGAACCCCACGCGGGGCACCAAAGCACCTGGCACATCGTCGCGGTGGAGCCACAACGGCGGTTCGCCTACCGGTGGCACCCGTTCGCGATTGAACCGGATGTCGATTACGACCTGGAGCCGACCACATTGGTGGAGTTCACCCTGGCCGAAACGTCCGAGGGGGTGCTGCTCACCATCGTCGAGTCCGGTTTCGACGCGATTCCCGAGTCGCGTCGCAACGACTCGTTCGAGGCCAACTCCGAAGGCTGGGCGATCCAGACCGACCTCGTGCGCCGTTACCTGGCTCAGAAACAGACACTGTGAGCGCCAACTCCGTCGTCGACGCGCCGCTCTTCGACGCGCTCGGCGACCCCAATCGGCTGCGGATCATCGTGCGGCTGTGCGACTCGGGCCCGAGCTCGACATCGCAACTCACGCAAGTCATTCCGGCCACCCGCCAGGCAGCCAGCAAGCATCTGCAGCTATTGGAATCCGCAGGATTGGTCACCAGCTCACGACACGGTCGCGAACGCATCTGGACCGTGCAGACCGAACCGCTGGCCCGGGCCAGCGACTACCTCGCACAGTTGTCGCGCAGGTGGGACGCTGCAATCGACCGGTTGCGGACTTTTGTGGAGGATTAGGGACCTGACGTAGCAGAGTCTACCGGGGCCAGTAGCGGCAGCAGGAGACTGCGCGTGATTCCGCGGAGATAGTGATCATCCATCTCGAGATCCGGCGGGGCGTTGGACAGTGAGTGGGAGAGCCGGATCATGGCGGTCGCTACTGCGTCCAGACTGGCGGCTGTGTAGTTGGACGAGTCCGGGGCATGTCGGAGCGCCTTCCGCGTGATTTTGATCGCGTATTCCAGCAGCAGGCCCGCCTCCGGGCCCATCACCAATGCAATGGCGTCGCGCGGGTCGCGATCGTGGAGTGCCTGCAGGATGTGCTGGTCGCGACGAAGGGCGACTCCCGCCAAGAACCCCTCCTCAACGCGTGAACGCACGGTGTCAGCGGTGATGGCCAGTCCGACGCCTTTGAGGTAGCGCCTCGTCTCGCGCAACATCACCGCCCTGGCCAGCGCATCCATGCTTTCGAATCGCTGAGACACGGTCATGCGGTCGATGCCGAGCTGTTCGGCCACGCTGTCCAGACTCGAACGCTGCATGCCGACGTCTCGAAGCTCATTCAACGCCGCGTCGAGGATGCGATCGGAGATTTCGTCGTGCTCAGCAGGCGTGCGGTGGGCCTCCGATGAACGGTGCAACGGACGTGGCGGTGCCATCTTTCAAACTCTAATCCCACCGAAGCCGGGCGCCCGATGACTCTTCCTCCACAGTGTGCCGTGCTCGGTGACGTGTCGCAATGCTCGGCTAGCCTGCCAGGGTGAGCTCCGCAGAGGCTGATGAGACCCCTCCCGAGGTGCTGCGGCAGTGGCAGGACCTGGCCGAGGAGGTTCGCGAACACCAGTTCCGCTACTACGTGCGCGACGCGCCGATCATTACCGACTCGGAGTTCGACCAGCTGCTGCGCCGACTGCAAGCACTCGAGGAACAGCATCCCGAGTTGCGCACGCCCGACTCGCCCACACAGTTGGTTGGTGGCGCCGGCTTCGCGACGGATTTCGAGTCGGTTGACCATTTGGAAAGAATGCTTAGCCTCGACAATGCCTTCAGCTCAGAGGAACTCGGCGCCTGGGCTACCCGGATTCACGCCGAGGTCGGTGACGACGCGCACTACTTGTGTGAACTCAAAATCGATGGCGTCGCATTGGCGCTGGTCTACCGCGACGGTCGACTGACCCGGGCGGCGACTCGCGGTGACGGCCGCACCGGTGAGGACGTCACACTCAACGCTCGCACCATTGACGACATCCCGCTTCGCCTGACCGCCAGCGAGGATTACCCGCTGCCCGAAGTCCTTGAGGTACGCGGCGAAGTCTTCTTTCAGGTGGCGGACTTCCAAGCGCTCAACGCGAGCTTGGTCGAGGCGGGCAAGGCGCCCTTCGCCAACCCGCGCAACAGCGCTGCAGGATCACTGCGTCAGAAGGATCCGGCCGTCACCGCCCGCCGAAAGTTGCGGATGATCTGTCACGGATTGGGGCATACCGAAGGCTTTCGCCCGGTCACCCAGCACGACGCGTACCTGGCGCTGCGGGCCTGGGGTCTACCGGTTTCCGAGCACACCACACTCGTCGACGACATGGCCGGCGTGCAGGAGCGCGTCGATTACTGGGGCGAGCATCGCCATGAGGTCGCCCACGAAATCGACGGTGTGGTCGTCAAAATCGACGAGGTGGCGCTGCAGCGCCGGCTCGGGTCCACGTCACGGGCTCCGCGCTGGGCGATCGCCTACAAGTACCCGCCCGAGGAAGCGCAGACCGAACTACTCGACATCAAGGTGAATGTCGGCCGCACCGGGCGGGTCACACCGTTCGCATTCATGACGCCGGTCAAGGTTGCCGGGTCGACGGTCAGCCAGGCGACGCTGCACAACGCCTCGGAGGTCAAGCGCAAGGGCGTGTTGATCGGTGACACGGTGGTCATCCGCAAGGCCGGCGACGTCATCCCCGAAGTCCTGGGGCCGGTGGTCGACCTGCGCGATGGTTCCGAACGTGAATTCGTCATGCCCACCACATGTCCCGAGTGTGGAACGACGCTGGCGCACGAGAAGGAAGGCGACGCCGACATCCGTTGTCCCAATGCCCGCAGCTGCCCAGCGCAGCTGCGGGAGCGGGTATTCCACGTCGCCAGCCGCAACGCTCTCGACATCGAGGTGCTGGGCTACGAGGCGGGTATCGCGCTGCTGCAGGCCCAGGCCATCACCAGTGAGGGCGACCTTTTCGACCTCACCGAGGAAGAGCTGTTGCGCACCGACCTTTTCAAGACCAAGGCCGGAGATTTGTCAGCCAACGGAAAACGGCTGCTTGCCAACCTCGACAAGGCGAAGGCGGCCCCGCTGTGGCGGGTGCTGGTGGCTTTGTCGATCCGCCATGTTGGACCGACGGCGGCCCGGGCCCTGGCTACCGAGTTCGGCAACCTCGCCGCCATTCGCGAGGCGTCCACCGAAGAACTGGCCGCTGTCGAGGGCGTGGGAGCGACCATCGCCGCCGCGGTCACCGAGTGGTTCACCGTCGACTGGCACCGCGAGATCGTGGACAAGTGGCAAGCGGCCGGCGTGCGGATGGAGGACGCACGCGACGAGAGCGTGCCGCGGACCCTGGCCGGGCTGACCGTCGTGGTCACCGGGTCGCTCCCGGGTTTTTCCCGTGACGACGCCAAGGAGGCGATTGTGGCCCGCGGCGGCAAGGCCGCTAGCTCGGTGTCGAAGAAGACCTCCTACGTCGTGGCCGGCGACGCACCAGGGTCGAAGTACGATAAGGCCGTCGAACTCGGCGTGCCCGTCCTCGACGAGGACGGATTCCGAAAACTGTTGGCGGACGGGCCTCCTGAAACCGAAGCGCCAGAAGCTACCGAAAAATGACATAGTGACTGATGCCGTTCTATCAATGCCTCGTCCCGGCCGGATCGCTTTCCGCGGACACACGAGCCGAGCTAGCCGAAGCCATCACTGACATTCATTCCACCGTCACAGGTGCGCCGCGCGGATTCGTCAACGTGGTGTTCCTCGAATACGAGCCGGGCACCTACTTCACCGCCGGCAAACCCAACACGTGCTCGGCAATCAACGGCACCATTCGGGCCGGCCGAGATCGCGAGACCCGCGGCAGACTCCTCACCGAACTGTCGCAGGCGTGGTTGTCGATCACCGGCCAAGACGCGCGGTCGCTGCTGATCGGACTGAATGACATCGACCCAACCTCGATCATGGAAGCCGGCCTGATTATGCCGGCCCCCGGCGAAGAGGCGGAGTGGCTCGAGCGCAACCAGGAAGTGCTCGGCGAGCTGCTCGCCAGCCAGTAGGCGCCTCGGCCCGACCCTGGACAGCAAGCCGAGAAGGCCCCTACTTGCGCGGTGGTTCTATCGTGGGCGCTATGACCCAGACTGTCGACCCGTCCGCGGGCGCGTCGCCGTGGTCACCCCGCGAGGCCGAGTTGCTGGCCGTGACGTTGCAGCTGCTGCAGGAGCACGGCTATGACGGGTTGACGGTGGATGCCGTTGCCAACACCGCCCGTGCCAGTAAGGCGACGGTGTACCGGCGCTGGCCTTCGAAGGCCGAATTGGTGTTGGCGGCATTCACCGAGGGAGTGCGGCTGGTTGCGGTGCCGCCGAATACCGGGACACTACGTGGCGATTTGGTGAAACTCGCCGAAGTCTGCACCAAGCATGCCCAGGAGCACGCGAGCACGATCCGCGCTGTGCTTGTTGAGACCTCGCGTCATCCAGCGCTGAGCGACGCGATGCAGCACGAGTTCCTTGATCAGCGTAAAGCCCTGATCGATTACATACTGCGACAGGCCGTTGAGCGCGGTGAGGTCGCCCAAGCCGCCATCACCGAAGAACTTTGGGACCTACTGCCCAATTACCTCGTCTTCCGGGTCATCGTCCCGGGTCGAGCGCCCACAAGCCAGACAATCCAGGCGCTCGTCGACGACTTCATCATGCCCGGCCTTACCCGAACGATCGGGTGATGGACCCGCTGCCGGCACCGCCTGTTAGCGGAAAGTGCACGCTTGCGTCTCTTGTGCAGTACGGTCCAGTACCGTACTGTCATAGCCATCACTCGATGGGCCGTACGGTCTGGGCCGTATCGGTCGATCACTGAAAGGTCAACGGGTGAAGGGGTTTTCAATCACACGTCTGGTGAGGCGAAGGTGGATGGTGTTGGTTGCGGTGGTCGTCGTCACGATCTCTGGATTCGCCATCTATCGGCTGCACGGCATCTTCGGCTCCCACGGAAACACCTCGGCCAACAGTGGCCTCTCCAACCAGATCGTCCCGTTCAACCCCAAGAGCGTGGTCCTCGAAGTCTTCGGAACGCCGGGTGCAGTCGCGACCATCAACTACCTCGATGTCAACGCTCAGCCGCAGCAGGTCAAGAACGCCCCCCTGCCGTGGTCGTACACCATCACGACGACGGAGCCCGCGGTCCTTGGCAACGTCGTGGCGCAGGGCAACGGGGACACCCTCGGCTGCCGCATCACCGTCAACGGCGAGGTCAAGGACGAACGCACCGTGAACAAAGTCGACGCGTACACCTTCTGCCTGGATAAGTCCGGATGAGCGACCAGGACCAGTCGCGGCCCCGGACGCCGCGCGTCATCCGCCGGCTTGCCCTGCCGATCCTGCTGTTCTGGGTGGCGCTCGCCGCCCTCACCAACATCGCGGTGCCGCAACTGGAAGACGTGGGAAAGACGCACAACGTCGCGCTCAACTCGCCCGACGCGCCGTCGCTCAAGGCGATCAAACGCATCGGCCAGGCGTTCCATGAGTTCGACACCGACAGCTCGGCCATGGTCGTGCTCGAGGGCGACAAGCCGCTCGGCGCGGACGCCCACCGCTTCTACGACACGATGAT
>JAVROZ010000878.1:0-3378 GCA_032162485.1 Mycobacterium sp. | reverse complement strand
GCCGGGCTGGTATCCGGACCCGCCGGGTGGTCAGCGGTATTGGGACGGGCAGCATTGGACTGATCAGCGGGCGCCGATGCGTAAGCCGTTGCCGTGGTGGCTCGTTGCCGGATGCATCATAGCCTGCGTGTTCGTGGTCCTGATCGTGTTCTTTTAAATGCTGGCGCACGCGAAAATCACCGGCGCCCCGAGGGGCAGCTGCCGCAGGGGCCGGGCCGTCGCCCGGCAGGCGGGGTGCTCCTCATTTTCGGTGACGCTGCGCAACGCGGCGTCCAGTTCGGCTCGCGCAGCAGCTGTGGAATCGGTTGTTTAAGGGATCAACACGAGCGGGTACTTCGACTCGATGATTCCAGGGCATTATCGGGCACCGTGTGAGTGCTGTGACGCTGCCATTGGTGAAACGTGCCGGAATGGCTGCGAGGTAGCAGCGGTGCAGGCGGCGCTGGATGCTAAATGCGCCGCGTTATCGGCCTCCCCCTTAGCGTCGCCGTGGCGGTCGCATCCAGAACTGTTCGCGGGACCTAGAACTCTCGCGACAGCGAGCTAGCCCAGCCGGTCATCGTACGGTGACTATCCGCCGGACTCGGTGCGGAGTGGAGAAAGCTAGCTGACGGGGTGACCCGTCGTCTTCCCGGACTCAATGCCTTCCTCCGCGCTCGCCTTCGTCTCGTACCCCTGGGGGCAATACCCAAGCTCAGGTCCGCCACACCGCCGCCGCCGACCCGAAGCTGGGCCAGGCTCACCGTTAGCCGGTCAGTCGATTCTGGTTGGTGCTCATATCTTTGAGTTGAGCCGCCCTAGCACTGTCGCGGCGTGCAGCTGCGCGATGCCGTTCGGCCGCGTGGGTGTGCATGATTCTCTCAGCGTGACCGCAGGCAACAGCAGCGACTCGGTCATGGGCATCGGCTGCTAACTGGTGGATTAAGGCTGAACGGTCAAACTGCTCAACAAGGCATCGCAGTGCTTCCGCGGCGTTAATGCTTGCTGCGATGGCGGCCCGACGCGCGTGCTGCAATTGCTGAGCGGTGATACCGGGAATGTTGTTTAGTTGCCAGTACTTTTGGCACAGCTCGCCGGCGAGCTGTCCTGCCTCTTCCGCGCGCTGTCTGGCACGTCGGTTGATCGCTGTAATGTCACTCATGTGGGACCTAGGACTTAATAGGCGTGTGTTATCGGCAGCCCGCCCTTGCTTGACGAGCCCGAACTGGAGCGCCTGGCGTTGAGCTTTGCGATGGGAAGCCCCCGAGCTTCCCCGGCTGTGTACCCCTTCGAGTCCGGCGACTTTCCCTATCATCTGGCTCACGCAGTGTTTTGTCCTGTCGATTGGTGTCGGCAGATTGGCTGTTTTCTTACTGTTTACGTGGCGGCAGACGCTGCGCAATGCAACGCCAAAACCCGATGTAGGCGGGCGGCACCCGGCGGCCCGGCCCCGGGCTCATTTTCACGATCCTCGGGCGGAAACCCGCCTGCCCGCCGCGGCTGACGGGACAACCGGTCTGGTCAACGGCACGGCTCATCACCGCTCCGACCGCACGACGCTGAGCTTGCGTCCAGTGCCCGGCGGGACCGCGGAGGCCCTTCCGGCGCGGACCCGTTGCCTGGCCGCGGTGAGCACAGCGAGCAGAGCGCAAAGCTCGTCCAGGGTCAACTCGGCCAGCCGGACCTCTGTCGTGATGTCGTGGATTTCCTCCAGAGCATTTCGCTGTGACCAGGTTCACACTCAGGAGGTAAACACACAGGTCGAAGGCGACGTTTAGGCGTGTCGCGGGTGGGGGTACCTCGTCACTGAGTCTCGCTTGTGCGACTGGAGGTGCCTAGTGAAGCTGAAGTTTGTACCGCGCCTAGCGGCGCTCCTATTGATCATCTGGGCCTTTTCCTTCCCACTATCCCCAACAGCCCACGCCGACCTAATGTGTGGTCCCCTGGGGCTTGGCTGGGGCGTGGTGCATGAACCCATGACGTGTGACGAGGCTTCGGACGTTCAATATGAGCTACGTTCCCACCCGATGCAGCCGCAGTTCTCCCTGAACGACGGAACGCAGATTCGGTGCCAGACCACCCCCAATTGGGCGGTCTGCCACGACGGACCAGGATGGGTCGGCTTCAAGATATAGCCCGCAGGTCCATGTACCTATGTCCCCCTCAATCGCCGGGTGTGTCGGGTAATGCTGCCACCTAGCATCAGCGCCGTGAAGAGCGGCTTTGTTGGAGTGTTGTGGCCGCGCCGTCTTTGACGAGCCGAAGAACGTTTCGCAAGTCGGGGTGTCCGCAGCCGTGGACACCCCCGGCGAGGACGCGAGCGTGCGCGGGCACCAGTAGAGCGCCAAGTCGACGAGTTCTGATGTCATCAGGTCGTCCAGGTGGACCTCCTCGGTGATGTGCGCGACGAGATCCAGGTAGGCCCCTCTGGTCGTGGCAGCGCTCACTTCGCAGCCCGCCCGTCCACTTCGTCCGCCAACTGGCGCAGGTCCGTCGATTCCGGCAGGTTCAGCTGCCGGCAAGTCCATTCGGTGCCATGGCGCCGGATCAGCTCGTCGATCAACTCTCGCGCCGTGACGTCGCCGATGCTCGTCTTCATCGTTCCGACCCTTCGCTATCAACTACCGAAGCCTCGACCGCCGTGGTTGCGTGCCGCCGTCGCGCCTCGTCGAGTAAGAATCCCGCCCGTCTGGCGACGTCTGCCACGTCGAACAACTGGCGCGGATCATCCAACTGGATATTCGCGATGCCGGCGCCCTCATCCGGAACGTGCATCCGCGCGTCGAACGAGACCTCGACCGTCTCGACACCGTCGTTCGGATGCCAGTAGGCGAAGCGCACAATTTCGGCGCACACGTCGCCGCATCGAATGACCGCGTAAGTGTCGAACTGTGCAATCCCGACGAGCGGACCGTGTGGAGGCGAGCCGAGTAGTGCGCGGTCAGGCCCCGGAATGGCGGGCAACTCGTGGCGCTCAAAACTGGCGACCCGCGGGCCGTCGTGTTCGGATGTTCTGGTCATCGTCCGGCCCACCCGTCGACCTCGGCGGCGGCCTCAAGCAGCGCGGCGGCCAGCTCGCGGGCCTGGTCGCTGTTGAGGTTCCCTAAGCCCCCGTCAATGTGGACTGCGGGCGGATCAATGACGTTGTCAGTGTCGATACTGGCGTCCCAGAACTGGATCGCGGACGACCAGACGATTACATCGCTGTCGGTGACGCCCCGGTTCACGCCCATAACGACGCGATGTATGTCGTCGCCACGGCCTTCCCACATGTCGCCAAAATCGGCGCCGGCAGGCAACGGAATATCGGGGAACGGGTTGGTAGTAATGGTGTGCGTCATTTAGATAGGCCTCCGCTGGCGGCGTATCCCTTGGTCCTATTGCGCGTTTATTGCGCGG
>JAVROZ010000877.1:0-4579 GCA_032162485.1 Mycobacterium sp. | reverse complement strand
GCAGATGGTCGGTAGTAGATGGCTGGGTGAGCCTGGGCATGAGATTGGGTGCGCGCTCCTACGCGGAGTACCTCTCGGACTACCCGACCCTCGCTCTCGGGGTCGACGGCGTCGCAAAGCTGTGCGCGCCACCTGCGTCGGTGCGAGAACTGTTTCACGTCAGCGCGACAGCCCCCATTGTTTGACGGCCTACCGCTGATCGCTGGAAACCAGGGAACGATCCGGCGGGTTGGGATGCACCGGCACGACTGGGGTCCTGGCCGGCCGGGAACGCACCCGGATCGGCCACCAGAACCAGCGGCCCAGCAGTGCCGCGATGGACGGCGTCATCAAGGCCCGCACGATCAAGGTGTCGAACAGCAGACCCAAACCGATCGTCGTGCCCACCTGGCCGATCATTCGCGCATCACCGACCACCATGGCGCCCATCGTGAAGGCGAACACCAGACCAGCGTTCGTCACGACCTTGCCAGTGCCACCCATGGATCGGATGATGCCGGTGTTGAGGCCTGCGTGTATCTCCTGTTTGAACCGCGAGACCAACAGCAGGTTGTAGTCCGACCCCACAGCCAACAGCACGATGACGGACATCGCAATGACCAACCAGTGCAACGGGATACCGAGAAGGTGTTGCCAAACCAGCACCGACAGCCCGAATGAAGCGCCCAGTGAGATCGCGACCGTCCCCACGATGACCGCGGCGGCGATAAAGGCCCGGGTGAGAACCAGCATGATGATGAAAATGAGGCACAGCGAAGAGATTCCGGCGATCAACAAATCCCATTTGGCACCCTCGGAGATGTCCTTGAAGACGGCGCCCATTCCGGCCACGTAAATCTTGGCATCCTCCAACGGTGTTCCCTTGAGCGACTCTTCGGCCGCGGTGTGTAGCGCGGGGATGCTTGCGATGCCCTCGGCGGATGCGGGGTCACTGCGATGCAGAATGATGAAGCGGGCACAGTGTCCGTCCGACGACAGGAAAGACTTCATCGCGCGCTGAAAGTCTTTGTTCTTGAACACTTCTGGCGGCAGATAGAAAGAATCGTCGTTCTTGGCGGTGTCGAACGCCTTCCCCATCGCGTTGGCGTTCTGGCTCATCTCGTCCATCTGGTCGAAGATGCCGGACATGGTGCTGTGCATGGTGAGCATCATGACCCGCATGCTGCCCATGGTCTCGATCATCGGCGGGAAGGTCGAGAGCATCTGCGGCATCAGCAGGTCCAGGTTTTTGATGTCGCCGACCAGGATGTTCAGCTTCTCATCGACCGCGTCCAATCCGTCCAGTCCATCGAAGATGGACCGCAGCGACCAACAGATCGGAATGTCGAAACAGTGCTTCTCCCAATAGAAGTAACTGCGGATCGGGCGCCAGAAGTCATCGAAGTCAGCGATGTGGTCGCGCAGCTCATTGGTGATCTGCTGCATCTCCTCGGTGTCCTTGACCATCCGGTGGGTTTGGTCGGCGAGTTGGGTCATCAACCCGTACATCCGCTGCATGGTCGCCATCGTCTTGGCCATCTCGTCGGCCTGTGTCAGCATGTCGTTCATCCGGTCGCGCTGGTACTTCATGGTCTGCACCTGACCGGCGTTCTGCATGCTGATCTGAAACGGAATCGTGGTGTGGTCCATGGCAGTTCCGTCCGGCCTGGTGATGGCCTGAACCCGGGAAATCCCAGGCACCCGGAAGAGGCCCTTAGCCAGCTTGTCCAAAACCAGGAAGTCCGCCGGGTTCCGCATATCGTGATCCGACTCGATCATCAAGATCTCCGGCTTCATGCGGGCCTGGGAGAAGTGGCGATCAGCGACCGCGAAGCCCTTATTGGCGGGGATGAAGCTGGGCAGGTACGCCCGGTCGTCATAGCTGGGCTTATAGCCGGGCAGGGTAAGCAGCCCGACCATGGCAACGGCGAACGTGGCGACCAGGACGGGCAGTGGCCAGCGAACGACCACAGTGCCGACCCGGCGCCAGCCGCGCACCTGAAGACGCCGCTTCGGGTCGAACAATCCGAACCGACTGCCGACGGTGAGAACGGCCGGCCCCAGGGTCAGCGCGACGATGACGGCAGTCAGCATGCCGACCGCGCAGGGGATGCCGAGGGTCTGAAAGTAGGGCATCCGGGTGAAGTGCAGGCAGAAGGTTGCCCCGGCGATCGTCAAGCCGGAGCCCAGGATGACGTGCGCCGTTCCTCGGTACATCGTGTAGAAGGCCGTATCTCGATCCTCGCCGGCTTGCCGGGCCTCCTGGTACCGGCCGATGATGAATATCCCGTAGTCGGTCCCGGCGGCGATCGCCAGCGAGGTGAGCAGGCTGACCGCGAAAGTCGAGAGTCCGATGAGTCCGCTATGTCCGAGCAGCGCGACCATTCCGCGCGCCGCCGACAGTTGGACGCCGACCGTGAGCAGCAGCAAGAACACGGTGATGGGCGACCGGTAGACGAAGAGCAGCATTACCAAGATCACCGCGACCGTGGTCAGGGTGACTTTGGCCATGGACTTGTCGCCGCTCGAATGTAGATCGGCCGCCAGCGCCGCGCCCCCCGTGACGTAGGCCTTGACCCCCGGTGGTGCCGGGGTGGTGTCCACGATCTTGCGCACCGCGTCGACGGAGTCGTTGGCCAACAGCTCGCCTTGATTGCCGGCGAGGTTGACCTGGACGGTGACGGCTTTGCCGTCATTGCTCTGCGCGCCCGGCGCCGTCAGTGGATCACTCCAGAAGTCCTGGATGGCCAAGACGTGCGCCTTGTCCTCGCGAAGCTTGTGCATCAGGCCGTCGTAGTACCTGTGGGCGTCGTCGCCGAGCGGCTTGTCGCCTTCCAGAACGATCATCGCCACGCTGTCGGTATTGCCTTCGTTGAAGGCGTGGCCGATACGGTTCAGGGCCACCAACGACGGTGCGTCTCTCGGGCTCAGCGACACCGACCGCTCCTGGCCGACTATCTCCAGGGAGGGCACGAACACGCTGAGGATGACGACAACGGCAAGCCAGAACAAGATGATCGGCACCGCCAGCGCGTGGATCATCCTGGCGATGAATGGCCGCTCGGTATGAGTGGAACCAGTCGGCGCCCGGTCGGTGGCTTGCGGGGTCTGCACTGACGTCTCCTTCGCGGCCTCGCAGCTACTACGCGAAGGTAGACCGTTTTCTCGGACAGCACGGCCCAATTTACCGAGCAACTTCGCAGTTAGTCGCACCGGACTAGCAAAATTTCCGCCGAGCTCAGTGCTGCAGTAGCAGTGTGCCGAACATGATCGCCATTCCGGCGGCCATCATCACCTGCAGCGCGGTGCTGACCGTGCTGCGCCAGGAGCGGGCTCGCCTGCGCCGGCTTGCGGTGCGTTGTGAGACCAGCCCATAGCCCAAGACAACCGCCGCAACGACGAAAAGGACTGTCCAAATCCAGTTGCCGGCGTCGACCCAACCCGGCAAGTTGTCGCTTGCGTGCGCATCCGTGCCGGACATGTCAGGCATCTCCAAGTCCGGCATTTCCATGTTCGGGTCCATGTTCGGGTCCATGTTCGGCGGCATGTGGTGCTCGGTGCCCGATCCATCGACGTGTGGATGTTGATGCGCTACGGCATACATCCACGCCATCGCCAGCATCTTCAACGCGTGATAACCGCGCACCAGACGCGTCGCGATCATGCGGGTGGCGAGGACGGCTGTTATCGCGAACCACAGGGCTGCTGCCACGAAGAAGACTTCGGCCGGTGTCGGGGGCAGGCCGAGCGCCTGCGGCCACGCCATCGCCGCCATCGCGATCGCCATCGTGAGATGCAGCCCATAGCTGACGACCGAGGTCCAGGACCGGCGATCGGTGACAAGCGCGAAGCCCAGGCCGCTCAGCAGGAACAGGCCGGTGACCGCCCAGCGAAGCGGCAGATCATCGATCATGTGATGTCGCGGCGGAGTCGGGTGCAGCGGGTCGCCACCAGGTAGCACGCGCGTTCGGGACCCACAGTCACCGCACACTAGGCGTTGCGGCCGACACATCGCTACGACACACGGTCGTAAGCTGCGGGGGTGGACAGTGACGGGCCCGCCGGCCAAGCGACATCGCGCACAGCTGGCGCCCGCTCGTCCTGGGTGCGGACGGCAGCGCTGGCGGGCGGTTTTGTCGCAGTCGCTGTTGCCCTCGGCGCCTACGCATTGATCTCGGGTCCGCGTCGTTACGCCGACGCCGGCAATTCGTTCCCCGGTGCGTTCGCCAGCGTCGCCGAGCCGGTCGGCTGCCTCGTCGCCTGGTTACTGGGTGCGTTGTGTCTGGGCGCACTGATCCTGGTCGTGGTGATGTCGCGGCCGGAACCGGACGGGTTGATCGATGCGGCGGCGTTTCGGATCCACCTTGTGGCAGAGCGTGTTTCGGCTGCCTGGTCGGTGGTCGCCGCGGCGATGGTGGTGGTTCAGGCTGGACACGATGTCGGTGTGAGTCCGGCAACGCTGTTGAGCGGCGGGGCGCTGTTCGACGCCATGGCCGTCTCGGAGTTGTCGCGTGCGTGGGTTGTCGTGTTCGTATTCACCTTGCCGGTTGCGGTGACGCTGCGCTTCAGCACCCGTTGGCTCGGCCACGCGGTACTGCTC
>JAVROZ010000876.1:0-4112 GCA_032162485.1 Mycobacterium sp. | reverse complement strand
GTGTCACCGCGCCGCTGAAGGAGCTGCTTGCGGTTCCGATGCAGGCGATGCAGGGCGTCACCAGCCTGCCGCAAGGATTGATGCAGGCGTTCGGCGGCATGTTCCCGTCTTCCGGGGCGCCCAGTGTTGCGGCGGCGGCCTCCGGCGGCGGTTCCGTACCCGTGCTGGCCGGTGGCGCGGTATCGCCAGGTGGCGCGGGTGGGGCCGGCGGTTTTCCCGGCGCTGGCTTGACCAGCTACACCCGTCCTACCAGCAGCTTCGAGGCGCAGGCCGGTGGTAGGCCGGCTAGCCTGCACGCCAGCGTGCTCAACGCCGCCGAAGTTCGCGGCCCGATGGCCTCAACCGGTGGGGCCCCGGTTCCGATGACGCCGGGCGGGATGCTGGCGCGTCGGAACAACGCCGAGGAGCGGGATGCGGCGCGCGCACGCGTCGTCGCCGATGGCAGCCAGCCATAGTCGAACGTCATAGTCGAACCGCCATAGTCGAACGCCAAGTCGAACGTGACGTTGGCTTCACGTTCGGTCCCCAGCGTGAAACTAGCGTCACGCTCGGCGCGCGCTAAAGCGCGCGCGCTAAAGCGCGCTCATCGCCCGGGGCTTGGCCGGATGGCCCCGGCTCTCGTCGCGCGCTAAAGCGCGCTCATCGCCCGGGGCCGGGCGGGCCCGCGAACGCTTGGGCGATCTCCAGCCAGCGCCGCGCATCCTCCCCAACCGCCGCGACATCCAGCGCGCTTAGGGCCCGCCGCTGCGTGACCAGAAAACAGAAGTCCTCGGCCGATCCCGTGACGCGCTGATTCGCCTCGGGCGGTCCCCAGGACCAGGTGCCGCCGCTAGGAGAGCTCAACTCGACGAAAAACGGCTCGTTGGGCGGCGTGAGGTTGTTGATGAAGTACGCGTAGTCGCGGGTGCGTACGCCGATGTGCGCGATCGACCGCAGCCGATCCGTCGGCGACCGAGTGACACCAAGGGCGTCAGCGACGTCGAGCCCATGAGCCCAGGTCTCCATCAACCTGGCGGTGGCCATCGACGAGGCGCTCATCGGGGGTCCGAACCACGGCAACTTGCGCCCGTCGGCAACCTCGAGCAGCGCTCCGTGTAGCTGAGCGCGGGTGTCTCGCCAGTCGGCAAGCAGCTCAGCGGCCGGCACCGCGGCCAGTTCTTCGGCGCCGGCGTCGACGAATCCCCCGGGATCGGCGGCCGCGGCGGTCAACATCTCGGCGAACCCGCCCTCATCGGTCACCGACAGCAGCGCCACCCGATCGGTCCACAGCAGGTGCCCGATCTGGTGCGCGATGGTCCAGCCCGGTGCCGGCGTCACCGTGGCCCAGTCCTGCGCGGCCAGAGGCGCCACCAGCGCGTCGAGGTCGTCGCTCTCGGCTTGCAGGTCGGCGACGAACGGACCTGGACCTGCCATCTCAGTACCTCCGTTAACTTGCTGCCGCTGCTGGCTGGCGCCGGCGTCCGACCAGGCTGTGTACCAGCAGGCCGATCAGATAGATCACCGAACCGAACAATGCGAACGCGGGTGCGTGCCCGTCATCGGGGATGAAGGCGGCGGACACGGTGACCGCGGCGATGAACGACACCCAGAAAAGGGCGTCCTGCACCGCGAACACATGGCCGCGCAGCGCATCGTCGACGTCGATCTGCATCGCTGAGTCGGCGCACAGCTTCACCACCTGGCCGGCCGCCCCCAGCAAGAACCCGCACGCCACCATCACCGGCAGCAGCAGTGCAGCGCCGGCTGTCTGGATAACGGCCGCCGCCACCAATGCGGCGTTGGCCGTGGCGTAGCGACCCCAACGCTTGACCAACAGGGGGGTCAGCACGTTGGACAGAAAGGCGCCTAGACCCGCGGCACCGAAGAACAGCAGGGCGGTACCCAGCCCGTCGACGTCAGCATCCTTCATGTGGTGCACCAGCAGCAGGATCAGCAGCGAGTTGATTCCGACGACCATCCGATGCGCGGCCAACCCGGATAAGGCTGCGGCGACGGTTGGGAGTCGAAAGACCGTCCGCACGCCGTGTTGCCATCCGGTGAGCACGGCGTAGAAGGCCGAGCCGTGGATGGCGCGCTTGGTGTCGTCCGGGCCGAGTACTCGAGGCGAGAACCGCAGCGAGAGCAGCAGCGCGATTGAGACCGGAACCAGAGCGGTGAAAATCACCGCCGCCGCACCGTGATCCCCGCCCCCTCCCAGCCAGCGCGGCACCAGCATGAAGTTGGCACCCAAGAAGGCCGCAACTGCGCCCGACGCGGTGGCCACCGAATTCATCGTGACCACTCTGTCGCGCGGCACCACGTGCGGCAGGCTCGCCGACAGGCCGGACGCGACAAATCGGGCCATGCCGTTGGCCAGCAGCGCGGTACACAGCAGCACCACATCGCCCGCGCCGACCGCCAGAATCGTGCCGATCGCAACGATGAAACACAGCCGCACGATGTTGACACCGACCAGCACCAGTCGCCGATCCCACCGGTCCATCAGCGCACCGGCGAATGGCCCCAGCAGCGAGTACGGCAGAAATAGCACCGCGAATGCCCGTGCGATCGCCATGGGGTCAGCGGCCCGGTCAGGGTTGAACAGCAGGGCCCCCGCCAAGCCCGCCTGGAAGAGGCCATCGCCGAATTGACTTGCCATGCGCAGCTGCATGAGTCGCCAGAAGTCGGGCAAGGCACGCACCGACCGCCACAACTCGGCGGGTGCGTTTGCCTGCATCCGGGTGCGAATCACTGAACCCACTTCCACGATCTGCACAGGCAAGGCTGGATTGGCTCTGCGCCGTCTCAATCACAGTACAAATCTCGGCCGACCGCGGTTGTTTGTACCGGCGATCCAGGCGTGGATGCGATGATGTGATAGTGGCACAGCAAGAAGATCCCGAGGACTTTGTCGCGCCCGCGGCACAACGGGTGCGGGCGGGCACCTTGCTGCTGGCCAACACCGATCTTCTGGAACCGACGTTTCGGCGCAGCGTCATTTACATCGTCGAACACAACGATGGCGGCACCCTGGGTGTGGTGCTGAACCGACCCAGCGAGACGGCGGTCTACAACGTCCTACCGCAGTGGGCCAAGCTCGCGGCCAAGCCCAAGACGATGTTCATCGGAGGGCCGGTCAAGCGCGACGCGGCCCTGTGCCTAGCCGCCCTGCGGATCGGCGCGGAGCCCGACGGCGTGCCGGGCCTTCGGCACGTGGCCGGTCGCATGGTGATGGTGGATCTCGATGCCGAACCCGACCTGATCGCTCCCATCGTCGAAGGGGTGCGGATCTTTGCCGGGTACTCCGGGTGGACCATCGGCCAACTCGAAGGTGAAATCGAGCGCGACGATTGGATTGTGTTGTCGGCTTTGCCGTCTGATGTGCTGATGCCGGCGAGGGCTGACCTTTGGGGTCAGGTGTTGCGCCGCCAGCCGTTGCCGCTATCGCTGCTGGCGACGCACCCGATCGACGTCAGCCGCAATTAGTTCGGCCGGGCGCGGCGGGTCGCGACTCCGGCTATTGGCAGGACAGAGTGCAGACGGCGCAGCTGCCTGCACAGCTGGTGACTTCGGCAGCGACAGTCTCACGCCGTAGCGCATATCGCGCGCTCTGCAACGAGCCGGTGGCCAGTGTGCCGAATGCGCCGACGATGCAGACGATCACGACCACCGACGCCGCTTGTGGGGACGCGGCCAGTGCCACCACTCCCCCGGCAGCCAGCATCACGGCGGCCGCCAACTGAGTGGGGGCCATGGAGCGCAGCGCCAACTGCGTTGGTTCTGCGGTGGGGGCTTGGGACAGCGACCAGATCCCGGATGCGGCCGACGCTACCGCCGCACACACGCACACCACGCCCGCGATAAGCATGCGCTCACAATACGAGCCCGCCGGCGATCACGCCCGTCGGCCTCCACCGGAGAACTAGCGCGGCGGGGCGGGCGTCAGGGTGACCAGCGGCGGCAGCGTGGACGCCTGGGCGGGCGCAGGATTCACGGCGGGCTGGCCGGGGATGCCCAGGGGTGCCGGATGGGTCGCCTGGACAGGCGCCTGGGGCGCAGTCGGCGAAGTGGGCCGGACGGGCGCCAGCGGCGCGGGTGCCGCGGGGGCTTGTGGCACGGTCGCGGCAGGAGCC
>JAVROZ010000875.1:0-3366 GCA_032162485.1 Mycobacterium sp. | reverse complement strand
TAGGGCAGTGATGATCGCTGTGATGCTGGCGGGTTTCATCCTGGTAGCGCTGGTGATATTCGCTGTAGTGGTATTCGTAGCGGCATAAGGGCCAGTGGACAGCTAGCGGAAGTCCTCAGCGCTACTTCGTCGACTCAATGCAGCGTGGCCGACAATCTGTCAGCGAGCACTCGTACGTGCGGCTGGGCCAGCATGTCGTCGTGACCGGCGGGAACCTTTGTGACAAGCAGGTGGGGAGCCGCCCGGCGCCAGGCGGCAAGGGCGTTCCCGACGAGTGGCGGCGTACGTTCGGCCAGGTAGTAGGTCACTGCCCCGCTGTACGGGCTCAGCACATGAGCGTCGTAGGTCTCTCTGACCTCCATTAAGGCCGCCCACTCCCCAGATCGGCTCAGTGAGCGCCTATCCCAGCGCTGGCGCAGCCATTGCCCAACCTGCAGGCGCGCTGCCCAGCGGCGAGCCATGGCCGTTCTAGGAGAGAGGTTCGCTTTCGGCGGCACGACGTCGATGAGCCCGACGAAGGCGAGCGGGTGACCACCGGCGGTGAGGCGGCAGGCCGTTTCGTATGCGAGCAGACCGCCGAAGGAGTATCCGGTCACGGTGAAGGGGCCCGACGGCTGGACGGCCAACACCAAGGCCGCGACGTCTTCGGTCAAGTCCGCGATTGTGCGCCGGCGTCCGTGGTCATCGACGAGCGACGGCTGCAGGCCGTAGATGGGCCGCTGGGTGTCCAGCGCCTGGACCAGTTCGTACTTCTCGTTGAACTGGCCGAACATGTCGCAGGCCACAAAGATCGGGCGGCCGGCGCCTGAGCGCAGCAGGCGGACTTGAGCGGTCTGCTCGGTGTGCGCCGCGGCGCTGATGTGGGCCAGCCGCCGCAGCGTCGGGTCCTCGAGAAAGGTGACGAGCGGCACGTCGGCCGCCACTTCAAGCTTCACTCGCCGTAGCAGGCGCACGATTTCACGAGACGAACCCCCAAGGTCCAGGAAGTCATCCTCGGGCCTGGCGTCAGGGACACCGAGGATCTCGCACCACATGCGACTAAGCGCCTCGGACGGGGGTGGTGCGTCCTCCCCCGGCGGGTCATCGATACCCGCGGCGAACAGCGGCTTCGGAGCACTCGGGTCAGCGGGAACGTGCTGTTCGGCGGCGCCGACAGCAAGTTGGATCGCGCGCAGGCAAGCGGGGTTGCGCAAGGCGGTTTCGTTGGCGATTCGCTCGCCGTTGACGGCGTCGCGCGCGGCGCGCTCAGAGCGCTTCCCATTGTGAGTGATGGGCAGCTCGGGGACAGCCGCCAGGACCGACGGCACGTGCGCGGGGGAAGCGTCCTGCCGCAGCGTTCGGCGGATCGTGCGGTGCAACGCGCCGTCGAGAATCGCGCCGGGGCTCAGCACGACGAGCAGCACCATCCGGAACTGGCCATGATGATCAGAGTCACGCTGTTCGACCGCCATGGCGTCTGCTATCTCGGGGATCCGGCGGAGCGCGATGTAGATCTCGCTTGGGCCTATCCGGATACCGTTGACATTCAGAACGCCATCGGAGCGGCCGTGGATGCGGGCCGACCCGTCGGGGTCGAACTCCGCCAGATCGCCGTGGCTCCACATGCCGGCGTGGTCGGCAAAGTAGGCGGCATGGAAGCGGCTGCCGTCGGGATCTCGCAGGAAGCCGATCGGCCGGGACGGGAAGGGTTTTCGGCAGACGAGTTCGCCGACGCGGCCGACCACCACTGTGCCGTCTTCGTCCACGGCTGCCACGTCCAATCCCAGGCTGCGGGCCTGGCAGCGACCCACCCGAACGGGCAGTTCGGGGTGGCCGAGGACGAAGCATCCCAAGATGTCGGTGCCCCCGGAGATTGACTGCAACGGCTGCGGGCCGACGGCTTGGGCCAGCCAGTCGAATTGCCAGTCGTACAGAACCCCACCGGTGGACAGCACGGCACGCAGCCGATCAAGGCCGACCGCTTCGGCGGGCCGGTAGCCTGCGTCCTGGCACAGCTGGAGGTACGCGGAACTGGTCCCGAAAACGGTGACACGCTCGTCGGCGACGATTTCCCACTGCATCGCAGGACCGAGGGCGGGCCCGTCGTAAAGGACGATGCACGCCCCGACCGCGAGGGCCGACAACTGCCAGTTCCACATCATCCAGGCAGTGCTTGTGTGGAAGTAGAGCGTGTCGTCGGGGAGGAGGTCGCCGTGCAGGCGGTGTTCCTTGATGTGCTCGAGCAGGACGCCGCCGGTGCTATGGACGATTGCCTTCGGCGGACCTGTTGTGCCGGAAGAAAACATCACGAACTGGGGGTGGTTGAAGGGCAGCCGCGGCCATTCAGTGTTCGCAACTCCGCGCATCGTGCCGACCAAGTCGGAGAGCCGAACGGCTGGCCCGGCGCCGCCGGCAGGCAGTGCCTCATCATCCAGGACGACGACTTGGCGAACGGTCGGCAACCCCGCGAGCAGCGCGGTTGTCCCCTCCTCCATTCCGCCCGGCAGCTGGGTGCGGTCGATGAGCATCCACGCGGGTTCCATCTGTTCGAACCGGTTGATCAGGGTGGCGGTGCCGATATCCGGCGCCGCGGTGGCCACAGTTGCCCCGAGGGCGACGGCTGCCAGGATCGCCACGGCGAACTGTGCGTTGTTAGGCCCGATGGCCATGATCGGAGTGCCGGCGGTGATTCCCGCACTGGCGAGCGCGGTGGCCGCCGCGGCGACCGCGTGCCGCAGCTCACGGCGAGTTAGGCGCTCGGCTGGGCGGTCGCTGCTCAGGGAGACCACCGCCGGGGCTTCGTCGTCGAGGTCCGGCAAGCGGCGCAGCAGGGCTTCGGCGTAGTTCAACCGCAGATCGGGGAAGAATTGGGCCGTCTCGACGTCGTCGCCGACGAGCACCGTGTCCGCGCTGCCAGACCAGGGCAATTCCGACCAGTCAAGTAGGGTGCGCCAGAACAATTCCGGCTCTTCGATGGAAAAGGCGTGCAGGTCCGAGACTGTGCGAAGGGGATGCCCGGACGCTTGCTGACACAGCGCGCGAAAGCCGGCCAGCTGCGGTGCCGTCGTCAGGTGGCCAGCGAGATTTGCAGTTGCCCGATGCCCTGCCGTCGAGCTCTTCAACCGATCGCCTTGCTTCTTTCGTGCTCACCCCCCAGGCTTGCCATCCGCAGCATGTCCGATCATCGAAGACGCCGCAAATCCAAAACCGGGTATACCCAATCTGGTCAAATATAATTCATAAGGTATGAAGTAGGTTACATAAGCATGAATTCTGTCCACGGAGAGAGACGATTCAAGTCTACGCGAACCCGAACAACAGCGATGGCGACGGCGGCGACGGCGGTTCTGGCCCCACGAACGGTGGGCGGCAGCGGCGGCGCTGGCG
>JAVROZ010000874.1:0-6991 GCA_032162485.1 Mycobacterium sp. | reverse complement strand
CTTCTTCGTCAGCATTCCGGAATTCGAGGGCTACGAAGACATAGTTCGGCAGCTGCACGCCAGCGCCAAAGTCAACTACCGGCACCTGGTTCTGCCGTTGGACAGATATCCGACATTGACCGACTTCGGCGCCGCAAACCGTATCTTCATCGAAAAGGCTGTGGATCTTGGTTGCGAGGCCTTGCTCGGCGCGCTGGACGAAGCGGGCATGCGACCACAGGACCTCGACGCGCTCATCACGACAACGGTCACCGGTCTGGCAGTGCCGTCGCTGGACGCGCGCATTGCCGGGCGGATAGGGCTGCGCCCCGACATACGGCGGGTACCGCTGTTCGGCCTGGGTTGTGTGGCGGGAGCGGCCGGGGCAGGCCGTTTGCACGACTATCTGCGCGGTGACCCCGACGGCGCCGCCGCCCTGATATCAGTCGAACTCTGCTCGTTGACCTATCCCGGCTACAAGCCGTCGCTGGCCGGACTAGTAGGTAGCGCACTGTTTGCTGACGGCGCTGCGGCGGTGGTGGCCGTGGGTGAGAATCGCGCCGAACAGGTCAGCGCCAGTGGGCCGGACATTCTTGATTCCCGTAGCCACCAATACCCCGATTCGCTGCGCACCATGGGATATGACGTCGGTGCAGAAGGCTTCGAACTCGTGCTGTCGAAGGATCTTGCGGCCGTTGTCAAGGAGAACATCGGGAAAGACGTCACCGAGTTCCTGGGTGCGCACGGCTTGAGCACCACCGACATCGGTGCCTGGGTGAGCCATCCCGGTGGGCCCAAGATCATCGAGGCGATCAACGAGACCCTCGATCTGCCGCCGGAGGCCCTGGAGCTCACCTGGCGCTCGCTGGGTGACATCGGCAACTTGTCATCGGCATCGGTGCTGCATGTGTTGCGTGACACCATCGGCAAGCGGCCACCCAGTGGAAGCCCCGGGCTCATGATCGCGATGGGTCCCGGTTTCTGTTCCGAACTCGTGTTGTTGCGCTGGCATTGATGCGCGCCCGCGGATTCTTTGTCCCATAGAACATCACTTCGGGAGTGACGTTGATGGGACGACGAGAGTTGGGCGCAGAGTTTCCGAAAGGCACGATTGGTGGTTGTCGGGCTGACTGATCCTGGGGTTCCCCAGGCCCTCCACCCGACCAAACTCGAGTTGCCTGGTGGTCGATATCGTCCCTCTGAGCGCAAGAAAGGCCAGGTCGTATGAGCAGTACTCAAGACGAGCTCATCCAGGCTTTGCGCCAGTCGCTGAAGGAAAACGAGCGTCTCAAGCGCGAAAATCGAGACTTGCTGGCCTCGGCGAATGAGCCGATCGCGGTGGTGGGAATGGCCTGCCGGTATCCGGGTGGTGTGCAGTCGCCGGAGGACCTGTGGGAGATGGTGGCTGAGGGCCGCGATGTGGTGTCGGATTTTCCGACCGATCGCGGCTGGGATCTGGCGAATCTATTCGATTCGGATCCCGACGCGACCGGCAAGTCGTATGCCCGCTCTGGCGGGTTCCTGGCAGGTGCAGGGGATTTCGACGCGGAGTTCTTCGGGATTGCGCCCAGCGAGGTGCTGGCAATGGATCCCCAACAGCGGTTGTTGTTGGAAGTATCGTGGGAAGCGTTGGAGCGGGCCGGAATTGATCCGTCAAGGTTGCGGGGGTCGGCCACCGGTGTATTCGCCGGTGTTTTCCACGGTTCATACGGCGGTCAGGGGCGGATGCCCGGCGATCTGGAGAGATACGGTTTGCGCGGCTCGACATTGAGCGTGGCTTCGGGTCGGGTGGCCTACGTGTTCGGCTTCGAAGGCCCAGCTGTGTCGGTGGATACGGCATGTTCGTCGTCGTTGGTGGCACTGCACTTAGCGGCCCAGTCGTTGCGGTCGGGGGAGTGTGATCTGGCGCTGGCGGGTGGAGTCACTGTGATGGCGACGCCGGCGATGTTCGTCGAGTTCAGCCGGCAGCGGGCCGTGTCTGCTGACGGGCGGTGCAAGGCGTATGCCGGAGCCGCCGATGGGACCGGATTTTCCGAGGGTGTTGGCGTGCTGGTGGTGGAGCGACTCGCCGATGCTCAGCGGCTGGGGCATTCCGTGCTGGCCCTGATACGTGGGTCTGCGGTGAACCAGGATGGCGCCTCCAACGGGCTGGCGACACCTCATGGTCCGTCGCAGCAACGGGTCATTCGTGCGGCGTTGGCGAGCGCCCGATTGGGATCGGCCGACGTGGATTTGGTCGAGGGGCATGGGACCGGGACCACCCTGGGTGATCCGATCGAGGCACAGGCGCTTTTAGCGACCTACGGGCAAGACCGTCCCGCGGACCGGCCGCTGTGGCTGGGATCGATAAAATCCAACATGGGGCATACCTCTGCCGCCGCAGGGATGGCAGGGATCATGAAAGTGGCGCTGGCGATGCGCCATCGGGTGATGCCTAGGACATTGCACGTGGATGTGCCTACGCCGCATGTGGATTGGTCGGCGGGCGCGGTGTCGCTGTTGACGGATTCCCGTGGGTGGCCGGTGCGGGACCGCCCACGGCGGGCCGGGGTGTCCTCGTTCGGGATCAGCGGCACCAATGCGCACGTCATCGTGGAACAGAGTCCTGCGCCGCTGTTACCGGCCAACGATGTTGCCGTTCAACCAGATAGCCGGCGGCCGGTTCCGTGGGTGCTGTCTGCGCGTTCGGCCGCGGCGCTGACCGGCCAAGCGCGCCGGTTGTTGGCCTACCTGAGCGGTGACCGTGATCTGAATGCCACAGATGTGGGTTGGTCGCTGGCTACGACGCGGTCGTTGTTCGAACACCGGGCCGTGGTTGTTGGCACCCATGGTGGGGACTTGTTGGCGGGCTTGGCCGGTTTGACCGCCGGGGAGCCCGCGGCCAATGTGGTGGTGGGCCGCGTTGGCGCGGTGGCCAGGACGGTCTTCGTCTTTCCCGGTCAAGGATCGCAGTGGGCTGGCATGGGCGCCGAGTTATTGGATACTTCAGCAATATTCGCCGACCAGATGCACCGGTGTGACAAGGCGCTCGGCGAGCATGTGCCGTGGTCGCTGATCGACGTCGTGCGTGGAGTTGCGGGTGCCCCGGGTCTGGATCGGGTGGATGTGGTTCAGCCGGTCCTGTGGGCGGTAATGGTCTCGCTGGCAAAATTGTGGCGCTCTGTTGGTGTGCTGCCCGACGCGGTAATCGGCCACTCACAGGGCGAGATCGCAGCGGCATACGTAGCGGGTGCGCTGTCGCTGGAAGATGCCGCCCGAGTCGTGGCGCTGCGAAGCCGGTTGTTGGTGCAGTTATCGGGTGCCGGGGGCATGGTCTCACTGGCCTGTGGGCAGCAGCGTGCAGAGAGGATGTTGGCGGGATTCGACGCTCGCCTGAGCATCGCTGCGGTGAACGGTATTTCGGCGGTCGTGGTCACCGGCGAGCTGGACGCTCTCGACGAGTTGGTGCGACGTTGTGAGTCTGAAGACGTCCGTGCCCGCCGGATCGATGTCGACTACGCGTCTCACTCTGCGCAGCTTGATCCGATCCGGGAGCCTCTCATGCAGGCGCTGCAGGGAATAGACGCACGTCCATCCAAGGTGGCATTCTTTTCCACCGTCACAGGTGAGCGACTGGATACCGCCGCCCTGAACCCCGAGTACTGGTACCAGAGTGTGCGGCAAACAGTGCGCTTCGATCAGGCGGTGCGCAGTGCATCCGAGGTGGGTTATCGGGTGTTCATCGAGTCCAGTCCGCATCCGGTGTTGATTGCCGGCGTCGACGAAATTCTGGCTGACCGAAATACCGCTGACTGCAGCGTAATTCCGTCCCTGGGCCGGGAAGAGGGCGGGTTGGACAGGTTCTGGCTCTCGGTGGCTCAGGCCAACGTGGCGGGCGTGCAGGTTGATTGGCAGGCGGCATGTGCGGGCGGGCGCCGCGTCGAGTTGCCGACGTATGCCTTCCAGCGGCGGCGATTCTGGTTGGCCCCCGAGTCGGCTGCGGCAGACATTGGCGGTCTGGGTCTGGCCGGAGCCGGGCATGCGATGTTAAGCGTGGTCGTGCAACGGCCCGATTCGGGTGGGGTCGTGCTGTCCGGTCGGCTGTCGACCGCCGCCCTGCCGTGGCTGGCCGATCACGCCGTGGCCGGGGTGGTGCTGTTCCCTGGCGCTGCGTTTGTGGAGTTGGCACTGCGCGCCGGTGACGAGGTCGGTTGTGGGGTGGTGGAAGAGCTGACGCTGTCCGCGCCGTTGTTGTTGCCGGCTTCTGGTCACCTGCGGATTCAGGTAGTGGTTGGCGCGGTAGGCGAATCGGACCGTCGCGCGGTGGCTGTGTATTCATCGGGAATGCAGCCGGATTCGGACTGGACCTTGCACGCCGAGGGCGTATTGAGCACTGGTTCATTGGAGCCCTTGGCAGATCTTTCGACGTGGCCGCCGGCGGGGGCGTCAGCAATGGACGCGGGCGAGGCATATGGGCAGCTGGCCGCACGGGGATACGAGTACGGTCCGGCGTTTCAGGGTCTGCAGGCGTTGTGGCGGCGCGGGAATGAGGTTTTCGCCGAGGTCGCTGTTCCGGAGGACGTCCGGGAGACAGTGAACGGCTTCGGAATTCACCCGGTGCTCTTGGACGCGGCCTTGCACGCGATGGGCGTGGTCGGCGAGCAGGCCGAGACGATGTTGCCTTTTTCGTGGCAGGGGTTGTGCTTGCATGCGGCGGCAGCGTCGCGGGCGCGGGTCCGGATAGCGCCTGTCGGTGTGGGGGCCGTCTCGATCGAACTGGCCGACGCCGCGGGTTTGCCGGTGTTGTCGGTGCGCGAGTTGACAGTTCGCCCGGTTTCGGCGGGGCAGCTGTCTGCAGCCTTGGCTGCGTCACAGAGAGCTGCCGGCAGTGATGTCGGATTACTCGAGGTGGCGTGGTCACCGGTGACATTGGAGCCCAGCGTTGTTGCCAATGCAGATGTCGCGTTATGGGAGGTGGGTCCTGCCGGTGGGAGTGCAGCTTTGGTATACGGCGCCGTTCATGAGGCGCTCGCACGGTTGCAATCGTGGCTGACCGGTGATGAAGCGGGTGTGCTGGTCGTACTGACTCACGGTGCCGTCGGGTTGGCCGATGAAGACGTTTCGCATCTGGCGGGCGCGGCGGTGTGGGGATTGGTGCGTTCGGCGCAGGCCGAACACCCCGGCCGGCTAATGTTGGTCGATTCGGATGGCTCGGTCGATGTTGCGGCGGTGATTGGCTGTGGTGAGCCACAATTGGTGGTACGTGCTGGCCGGGTGTTCGCCGCTCGGTTGAGGCCGGCGGTTGCGAGTTCGGCGCTGCAATTGCCCGCGGGGAATTGGCGTTTGGTGGCTGGCGGTGGCGGAACCTTGGAAGATCTGGTGCTGCAGTCCCACGCGCCCGCCGAGCTGGCTGCCGGGCAGGTGCGGGTGGCGGTGTCCGCGGTGGGGGTGAACTTCCGGGATGTCTTGGTGGCATTGGGAATGTATCCCGGCGGCGGGGAGCTGGGCGTCGAAGGCGCTGGGATCGTGACCGGGCTGGGTTCGGGTGTGACTGGGCTGGCGGTCGGCGACCGGGTGATGGGTCTGCTGGGAGTGGTCGGCTCCGAAGCCGTGGTGGACGCGCGGTTGGTCACCGCCGTGCCGGCGGGATGGTCGTTGCTACAGGGTGCGAGTGCGTCGGCGGTCTTTCTGACGGCCGTATATGGCTTGTCGGAATTGGCGGGCGTCAAGCCGGGCGAGAAGGTGCTGGTTCACGCCGCTACGGGTGGGGTGGGTATGGCCGCGGTGGCATTGGCTCGGTACTGGGGGTTGGAGGTCTTTGCCACCGCCAGTCGCGCTAAGTGGGATACGTTGCGAGCCATGGGGTTTGACGAGTCTCATATCGCGGACTCGCGGACGCTGGAGTTTGAGCAGAAGTTTTTATCCACCACTGGGGGCGGGGGGCTCGACGTGGTGTTGAATTCGCTGGCCGGCGACTTCGTGGATGCGTCGCTGCGATTATTGAGCGGTGGTGGACGCTTCATCGAGATGGGTAAGACCGACCTGCGGGATGCACACCGCGTCGCCGAGCGATATCCGGGCGTCGAGTACCGCGCGTTCGATCTCATCGAGGCCGGCCCAGACCATATCGCTGCGATGTTTGGTGAATTGACGAAGTTGTTCGAGACCGGTGCATTGGAACCGTTGCCGCTCAGGGCCTTTGATGTGCGTTGCGCAGCTGCGGCATATCGGTTCGTCAGCTCGGCGCGACATATCGGCAAAGTGGTGCTGTCGGTGCCCGACGCACCCGGTGGTCTGCTGACCGGGTGCAACGGCGGGCTAACCGGTTCTACGGTGCTGATCACCGGGGGAACCGGGATGGCCGGCGGAGCGCTGGCACGTCACCTCGTGACCCGCTATGGGGTGGCTCACGTGGTTTTGGTCAGTCGAAGCGGTGAGCAGGCCCCCGGTGTCATGGCCTTGATGGCTGACTTGCGAGAGGGCGGAGCCGCGGTGTCGGTGCGGGCCTGTGATGTGGCCGATCGCGATGCAGCGGCAGCACTGATCTCCGAGATCGGCGACCAATATCCATTGCGGGGGGTATTTCATGCCGCCGGAGTGCTCGATGACGGGCTGATCGCGTCGTTGACTCCGGGCCGGGTGGATGCGGTTCTGCAGGCCAAAGTCGATGGCGCCTGGAATCTGCACGAACTGACTCAGAACATGGATTTGACCGCTTTTGTGATGTTTTCGTCGATGGCCGGCATTGTCGGCACCCCCGGGCAGGGCAACTATGCTGCGGCCAACAGCTTCCTTGACGGACTGGCGGCTTACCGTCGGGCGCACGGCCTCCCAGGCCTGTCCATTGCGTGGGGCCTATGGGAGCAAAGCAGCGCGATGACCGGGCATCTCGCCGACCGGGACAAGGTTCGGATGAGCCGGTTCGGACTGGCGGCCCTGTCAACCGAGCAGGCGATGGAGCTGTTCGATGCCGCTTTACTCGCCGATCGGGCGCTGGTGGTCGCCGCACGCCAAGATCGGGCCGCCCTGGCGG
>JAVROZ010000873.1:0-3639 GCA_032162485.1 Mycobacterium sp. | reverse complement strand
GGCGTTCCTCCGGACGCAGCGGACTGGGGTACAGGCGTGCGGTGTACCACTGGTCGTCACGCCACGCGGTCTCGTCTTCGTCGGTAGCCAGCAGCAGCTGACGTGCCACGTGCTCGGTGCCCGTCTGATCGTCGACATCGATGTAGCTGACCTTGGAATGCGGGTGCTCGGCGCTGATCACCCGCAGCAGGCCACGAAGGCCAGCTTGTTCGAGATTGGGGCGGTCCTGAGCCAGCACCGTTTGAGCGTTGCGGGTCATGACGTAAAGCCGGGGCGACTGGCCTACCAGTTCTGTCAGTTCGCGGGCGATGCGAACCGCGAGCTTGATGTACTCGGCGCCGCGGACGATCGAATCTTCATCGGCACCGCTTTGCCGCTCCGTGAGCACGACCAAACCCGAAAATACGCGGGATTCGAACTGTTCACGCAGCCGCCGCCGCTCCGCCTCATGGTCGCCGTGCAGCGGCCACGACATCGTCGTGCTCTGCGCGTCGTGCATCTTCAGGGCGTCGGTCAGCTGGGTAGCCACCATGTCGGTGCCCTCGGAGGTGCTGACCAGCAGCCAGTTGCCCGGTTCGGTCACGGTCTGCTGGGGCAGCTCGCGCTGTTGCCATTCAATGGTCAGCAGCCGCTCGCCCAGCAGGCGGTCGCGCTCGCTGCTTTGGGAGGCGCCGGTGCCCATCTGCAGTCCGCGCACCGCTAACAGCACCGCGCCGTGCTCGTCGAGGACGTCAATGTCGGCGACCAGCTCTTGGACGCCGGATGCGGCTGGGGTCACCGTCGTGTGACAGTAGCGGGCGTTGCGTGCCGAGCCGTAGGAGCGAATCCGGCTGACACCCAACGGCAGCAGCAGACCGCCGCTACCGGCGTTGTGGACGCTGGGATGGGCCGCCACCGACTGGAAGCACGCGTCGAGCAGGGCCGGATGGATTCCGTAACCGCCTTGCTGCGAGCGGATGGAAACGGGCAGTCCGACCTCGGCCACCAGGGTGTCGTCCGCTTCGGCGGTGTAGGCGGTAGCCAGGCCGCAGAACGCGGGACCGAATTGGATGCCGCGCAGGTCGGCATCCTGCCGCAGATCATCACCTACGGTGGGATTCTGGTGACTGGCCAGCAAGGCTTCGATGTCGTGCCGAGGCGGCTGGTCGTCTTCGGCTTCCCCGTCGGTCAAAGCGTGTAGGACAGCTGAGGCCCGCCGCGACCGTTCCCCGGCCTGGGTTGTTTCGACCAGGAACGGGACCACGCCGGGCGCTTCCACGGTTGCGGTCGCACCGACCGGTGTTTCCTCGTCGAGCAGCAACATCTGCTCGAACTTGACGTCGCGGACCTCGGACCGCTCGCCCAGGACAGTGCGGGCCGCGACGAGCGCCATCTCGCAGTACGCGGCGCCGGGAAGGGCTGCCGCACCGTGGATTTGGTGATCGGCCAGCCACGGCAGTGCTTTGGTGCCGATGTCGCTCTGCCACACGTGGCGCTCCGGCTCCTCGGGCAGCCGCACATGCGAGCCCAACAGCGGATGGACGGCGATGGCGTGGGTGTGCGCAAGGCGGTCGGTGCTTTCCAGCAGCATCAGACGGCGATGCGTCCACGCCGGAAGTGTCGCGTCCACCAGGCGACCGGCGGGGTAGAGCACCGAGAAGTCCACCGCGGCGCCCGCAGTGTAGAGGTCACCCACCAGTTGGCGCAGCCCGTGTGGCAGCGGCTGCTCGCGACGCATCGCGGCCAGGGCGGCGGCCGACATGTCCAGGCTGCGGGCGGTCTGGTCGACCGCATGTGTCAGCAGTGGGTGTGGGGAGAGCTCGGTGAAGACCCGGAAGCCATCCTCGAGCGCGGCTTGCACCGCCGCGGCGAAGCGCACCGTGTGTCGCAGGTTGTCCGCCCAGTAGTAGGCATCGCAATACGGCTCTTCCCGCGGATCGAAGGACGTCGCCGAGTAGTAGGGGACCTCGGGCTCGAGTGCGGTGATGTCGGCCAGCGCCTCGGTCAGGTCGTCGAGAATGGGGTCGACCTGCGGGGAGTGCGAGGCCACGTCGACGGCGACTTCGCGGGCCATCACGTCGCGCTCCTCCCACGCGGCGACCAGCTCGCGCACCGTCTGGGTTGCCCCGCCGATCACGGTGGACTGTGGTGAGGCCACCACCGCGACAACTGCGTCGTCGACGCCGCGCGCCATCAGCTCCGAAAGCACCTGTTGTGCAGGCAGTTCCACCGACGCCATGGCACCGGTGCCGGAAATGCGGGTCATCAGCTTGGAGCGCCGGCAGATCACCTTCGCGCCGTCTTCCAGCGACAATGCGCCGGCGACGACGGCCGCGGCGGATTCACCCAGGGAGTGGCCGATCACCGCGCCCGGGCTGACTCCGTAAGACTTCATGGTGGCGGCCAGGGCGACCTGCATGGCAAAAAGGGTCGGCTGCACGCGGTCGATGCCGGTGACCTTTTCGGACGCGGTCAGCGCCTGGGTCACCGAGAACCCGTTCTCCTCGGCGATCAGCGGCTCGATCTCGGCGATCTTGGCTGCGAACACCGGCTCGGTGGCCAGCAGGTCCTTGCCCATTTCCGCCCACTGCGAACCCTGTCCGGAAAACACCCACACCGGCCCCCGGTCATCCGCGCCCACCGCGGGCGGGTATGGAGTCTCCGAGTCGGCGACCTCACGAAACGCGTCGCGCAGCTCGGTGGCGGTGCCGGCAAGCACGGTCGTCCGCACAGGCCGGTGTCCACGGCGGCGGGACAGGGTGTAGGCCAGGTCCGAGGTGTCCAGGCCCGAACCCTGTGCCTCGACCCAGTCAGCGAGCTGGCCGGCGGTCTTGCGCAGCGCCTCCTCGGAGCTGGCCGAGAACGGGAAGACCAGGGTGCCGTCGAGTCCGGTGGCACCGTTAGCCGCCGCTGAGGTGTCGGGCGCTGGAGCGGGAGCTTGTGCCGGTGCTTGTTCCAAGATGGCGTGCACGTTGGTGCCTGACATGCCGTACGACGAAACCGCCGCCCGCCTGGGCGCGACCGAATCGTCTTTTGGCCACTGCGTAACCTCTTGTGGCACAAAAAGATTGCTTCCAATCTCGGCAATCGCGTCGGGCATGGTGTTGAAGTGCAGATTCTGCGGAACCAGTCCGCGCTCGACGGCCAGCACCGCCTTCATCAGTCCCAGTGCACCGGCCGTCGACTGGGTATGGCCGAAGTTGGTCTTCACCGATCCGATGGCACAGGGGCCGTCGCCGCCGTAGACCGCGGCCAAGCTCGCGAACTCGACCGGGTCACCAACGGGCGTGCCGGTGCCGTGCGCTTCGATCATGCCGACCGTGTTGGGGTCGACGTCGGCCCAGGCCAGTGCCGTGCGGTAGACCGCCTCCTGTGCATCGACTGAGGGCGTCACGATGTTGACGGTGTGGCCGTCCTGATTGGCGGCGGTACCGCGCATCACAGCCAGAATCCGATCGCCGTCGCGCTGCGCATCGTCGAGGCGTTTGAGCAGCAGCACGACCACGCCCTCGCCGGAGACGAAACCGTCGGCTTCGACGTCGAACGCGTGGCAGCGGCCGGTGCGCGACAGCATGCCATTGGCCGAACCCGAGGCGAACCGCCGCGGTTCCAGCATCGCGTACGTTCCGCCGGTGAACGCGAGGTCACTCTCGCCGTCAT
>JAVROZ010000872.1:0-3964 GCA_032162485.1 Mycobacterium sp. | reverse complement strand
GCACTGCCGCTGACACATCAGGGAAGACGCCTCGTTCGTCGCCTCCTCTGAATCATTCAGAGGAGCCCGATGCTCACGCCCGTCCCCACTTCTGCCGTGTCCGGCGCCGTCATCACGCTGCCGCGCGGGTCCACCGCGATCATTTACTGCGAGGGCCAGTTCGGCGAGCAGGACGGTAAGACCGCCAACGGCCTGGTCCGGCACTCGGAGAAGTACGAGATCCTCAGTGTCATCGACAGCCTCCGGGCCGGAGTCGATGCCGGAAAGTTTCTCGATGGCACCGCGAACGGCATCCCGGTGCTGGCGTCGCTCGCCGAGTCCATCTCTCACGCCGGCCGCGTACCTGACTACCTGATCTGTGGGCTGGCGCCTGCCGACGGCCTACTTTCTAGCGCGCAGCGGGTCGTACTGCTCGACGGCATCGCCCGCGGGATGCACATCATCAACGGCCTGCATGAGTTCCTCAACGACGACGCCGAGTTTGCGGCGGCAGCCGTGATCACCGGCGTCACCATCACCGATGTACGCAGACCGAAGGCCAAGCGCGACCTGCACCTGTTCTCCGGCCGGATCTTCGACGTCACATGCCCCAGAATCGCGATCCTAGGTACGGACGGGGCGATCGGGAAGCGCACAACCGCGACCTTGCTGGTGCAAGCGCTGAACGCGCGCGGCATCAAGGCGGTCATGGTCGGCACCGGTCAGACCACCTTGATCCAGGGCGGAAAGTACGGCGTCGCGCTGGATGCGCTGGTCCCCCAGTTCTGCTCGGGCGAGGTCGAGCACCAGGTCGTTGCCGCGTTCGAGGGTGAGGACCCTGACGTGATCGTGGTCGAAGGCCAGGGCGCACTCAGCCACCCCGCATATCTGACCTCGGCTCACATCCTGCGTGGCAGCCGCCCGGCCGGCGTGATCGTGCAGCACGCGCCGAAGCGCAAGTTGCTCGGCGACGTCCCGATGGTGGCGATGCCGACCGCGGCAAGCGAGATCGCACTGATCGAGGCGTTCGCCGACACCCGCGTCATCGGGGTCACGATCAACCACGAGGAGATGACCGAAGACGAGCTGAACAACGCGATCTCCGAACATCATTCGCAGCTCGGCCTCCCGGTCACCGACCCTCTGACGCGCCCCGCGTCGGATTTGGTCGACATGGTGCTGACGGCCTTTCCCGCGCTTGCAGTGTCGACCGAAACGACCAACCCGGTGTGACGCTTCGGATCGAGACCGATTTGGACAAGGTCGAGCAGAACACGCGGATCCTGGTTGACCGGCTCGCCTCAGCAGGCATCCGGGTCACCGGAATCACTAAGGCCGTGTTGGGCTCCCCGGGAGTCGGCGCGGCGATGCTGCGGGGGGGCGCGCGCGGCCTCGGTGATTCCCGGGTGCCGAATCTCGCTCGGCTGGCCGGGCTCGAACAATCACCGTTACGCACATTGATCCGCTCGCCCATGGTCAGCCAGGTGGCACGGGTCGTTGAGGTCGCCGACGTCAGTCTGAACACCGAGGCCGTCGTGCTGGCGGCACTCGATCAGGCCGCGTCCCAGCAGAAGCGGATGCACGCCGTCGTGCTCATGGTCGAGCTGGGTGACCTACGCGAGGGCATCGCGCTCGACGACGTCCCCGAGGCCGTGCGGGCCGTCCTCGGTCACTCCTCCCTCCGACTGGCGGGGCTCGGCGCCAACCTCGCTTGTCAGAACGGTGTCGTGCCCGACGACCAGAACATGGGCATCCTCACCGGGCTTGCGGACGACATGGAAGCGCTGCACGGAATCTCGCTCGACGTTGTCTCAGGCGGCAACTCGGCGAACCTGAACTGGGCCCTGCACACCCACGACGTCGGCCGGATCGACGAGCTCCGACTCGGCGAAGCCATCCTTCTGGGCGTCGATCCGCTGTACCGGACAACGATCCCCGGCCTGCACACGGATGCCTTCACCTTGACCGCCGAGGTCATCGAGGTCGCCATGAAACCGGCTCAACCGTGGGGAGATCGTGCGCAGGCGGCCTTCGGCGAGGTGCCGGTCCCCGCCGGCAGCGGGACCGTGCACCAAGCAATCCTGGCCCTCGGTCGCCAAGACGTGGACCCGGACGGTCTGCAGCCACCCGAGGGCATCAGGATCCTCGGGACGAGCAGCGACCATTTGGTGGTTGACCTCGGCGATCACCCAGTCGCGGTCGGCGACGAAATCGACTTCGGTGTGGGCTACGGCGCACTCGTGCGAGCGATGACGTCGCCCTTCGTTACCAAGATCGAGCACCATGGCCGTTCCCTCGCACCCAAGGCGGCCCAGGTGGCCGCGGTTGAGGTTTCGACCTCCCGCTGAGTACCGGACGCCGATGCCGGTAGTGACCTGCCTTCCCCGTCTTGATTGCCTGCTCCGCACGGTCCATCTCGGCATTACCAATCGAGGCACAGGACGTGGAGTCGTCGCGGCCCTGGCCCGCCGTTGCTCGGCCACGACCCGGCCGGCCCCACGGGCAAGACCGCTACACGCTGACCCCGCCCACGAACGTCTGCCGCACTGTTGGATACGTCGTTGTGATCTTCGAATCCCGACACCAATCACGGGAATAATGCGCCGACCGGCAGCCGTCTGGCACGAGCGCGACGTGCTCCGGTAGACCCCGGGCGTGGAACTCTTCCTGGTGGGATCGGGGCTGGTGCTGATGGTCTGAAGGACGAAAGATGAAGGATGGTGAAACGATGCAGCGCGTGGCTTCATTCTTTAATCCTTGATGTTTCACCTCTCGACTGGGGGCTGTAATGACCGACGTACAACGCTTCCTCGATCGCTTCGCGGATTTCGGCGGCGCGCCGGATCCGGACAAGTACGAGAACCTCTTCGATCCCGACGGGACCGTGCTGCACCCCGGCATGACGGCGCCGCTGCACCGCAAACAGGTGCGGGCGTACATGACCACCTATCTCGCCGGGGTGCCGGAGTTCGGATTCGAGATCGCCGAGTGGGCCGAGCGCGATGGCACAGTCTTCGTCGAGGCGCGCAACAGCGGCCGACCCGGCGGCGGCGAGCGGGTCGAGTGGGGCACGGTCTACTGCGTCACCCTGCGCGGCGACCGTGTCCTGCGCGGCCGCGCCCACGGCGATCGGGTGCCCCTGCTGGCGCGGTTGATGCCGGACCTGACGCTCGCCCAGGCGGCGGCACTGGGTGCGCCGGCGCCGGGGCTGGATATGGGGAGATGAATAGGCCTGACAGCGCGTTCCGACGACGTGTCGGATGAACCTACCGTGCACGGAAATGGCAAACTCAACGGCATCGGTGCACGGGGTCATTTTCGATTGCGAGGGTGTAGGCGTGGGCGTGGATGGGGGCAATGACATACCTGAGCGTCCAGCCGGACCTGTTGGCAACGGCCACAATCGATCTGACGGATATCAGGACGGCCGTCGCCTCGACGAACGCCGCCTCCGCGGCGCCGATCACCAGCTTGGTGGCGGCGGCCGACGATGAGATCTCGGCGGCCACCGCGGCTCTGTTCAGCGGCTACGGCCGGGAGTATCTCAAGGTCGGCGCTTTGGTGTCCGCATTTCACCGGGTTCGGGCTGTTCCCGTCGATCAACCCGATCAGCTTCGCCGGCGACATGATCTCGGGGGCGGGACAGGGCGCGGCCGCATGCGTCGGCGACATCATCGGCGGAGTGGCCTCGCTGGCAAGCCCCACGCAGGCGGCTAGCGCACTTGCCTCGGTCGCGGTGCCGACCCTCACGATGCCCACGCTGGCGATGCCGACCGCGGCATCGGTGGTAGCGGGCGCACAGCAGGCGGCATCCGTCGCCGTGCCGCTGCTGACTCCGATGGCGGATCTAGCTGCCGCGGCGTTCATCTCGGTCCCGCAGTATGACCTCGAGCTGTTTGCGGACGGGATGCAACAACTGTTCACCGGCGATCCGATGGGGCTGATCAACGCGATCGGCCACCCGATTGCCGCCACCGCCGGCTTG
>JAVROZ010000871.1:0-3339 GCA_032162485.1 Mycobacterium sp. | reverse complement strand
GGGTTGCAGAAGCTTTTCGGCTGGTGGGGAGGGTCGGGTCTGCACGGATTCAAGAACTCGCTATCCGACGTCGGATACCAGCACGCCGACATCCTGGCCTACGTCAGCGCCGGCGGTGAGATCGTCGCGGGCGTGCTGCTGGTGCTGGGGTTGTTCACGCCCATCGCGGCGGCCGGTGCGCTGGCCTTCCTGATCAACGGGTTGCTTGCGTCAGCCTCGGCGCGGCCGCGTACGCACACGTTCACTTACTTCCTGCCCGACGGGCACGAATACCAGATCAGCTTGGTCGTCATGGCTGTGGCCGTAATCCTGTCCGGCCCAGGCCGTTACGGACTCGACGCGAGACGGGGTTGGGCGAGTCGCCCGTTCATCGGCTCCTTCGTGGCGCTGCTGGCCGGCATTGCTGCCGGTATCGCGGTGTGGGTGCTGCTCAACGGGGTTAATCCGCTGGCCTGAGTCGCCAGATGCTTTTACGCACTTTTTGCATCTACCAGGCGCGAATGGCTTAGCCTGATTGTCGTCCGTTGCCTGCCGCGCAGACCGCCGACGCCCGCTGTCCGTCGGTCGACCATTGGGGGATCCTGTGAGCACACCCCGCGATTACAACCAGCCTCCATGGCCTCAACGGCCCGACCCGAGGCAACGTCCCCAGCAGGCCGGGAACCCGTTGAGTCAGCAGCCCACCCAGTGGGCCCAGGTACCGCCGCAGCCGAGTCCGTCGCCGGCGCAGCGGGGTCAACCAGCGGGGCAATGGGGTCAGCCACCGGGCCAATATGGTCAGCCCAGTCCGCCACCCGTGCTGCCCAGCAAACCAAAGAGAAGCGGTTCCAAGAACAAACCGTTCATCATCGCCGGCGTTCTGATCGCAGTGATAATCGTCGGAGCGATCGCGATAGTAGTGATATCGAAGAGCGTGAACCAGGACATCAAGAAAGTCGCCGTCGCTGGTGTGCAAACCGAAGTGCAGCAAATTCTGGCGGACCGGACCAGTGGCTACAACTCAGACGACATCAAAGACGTCAAGTGCAACAACGGCCAAGACCCGACGGCGAAGAAGGGACAGAGCTTTTCCTGTGACGTCACCGTTCGAGGCAAGCCGCACCAGCTGACGGTGACATTTATGGACAATGCCGGGACCTACGAGGTCGGGCTGCCGCAACTGGCGGGTGGCAAGTGAAACCCATCGGGTTGGTCAAGGCGCTTGTCATCGCCGGGTGCGCGGCGCTGGCGTTGGCCGGCTGCGCCACGTCGAGCGGCAAGACGAGCATGGTGAACGGACGGGCCGTATCGGGGCTCTACGATCCGGCCCGGGTAGCCGGGCTGCCCGTGAGCGAGGACCCCAGTGGGCCTCGCCCAAATGCGCCCCAAACGACCGGCACCGTGAAAAACACCAACAACAGCGACACCGATCACTTGGTCCTATTGGCACTCAACGACATCGAAGAATTCTGGAAGCAGAACTGGCCAGACGACGCCAAAAAGCCCTTCAAGGAGGTCAGCGGCTTTTATTCGTACGATTCCACCGATCCCCAGAGCCCGATCATCTGCAGATCCAAGACCTATAAAAATCTCAATGCCTTCTATAGCTTCAACTGCAACATCGTCGCGTGGGATCGGGGCGAGTTGGTTCCCGCGGCGAAGAAGTATTTCGGCGACATGTCTGTCGTTGGGATCCTTGCCCATGAATTCGGGCATTCGCTGCAATTCAATGGCGGATTGGTCAACCCCCGCACCACCCCGACTCTCGTCGAGGAGCAGCAGGCGGATTGTTTCGCCGGCGTCTATCTGCGGTGGGTCGCCGAAGGTCATTCGTCACGCTTCACGCTGAGCACAGGTGATGCACTGAGCCACGTCATCGCCGGGATGCTCAAGATATCCGACCCGATCATGTCCGAGCAGGAACTGGAGGAATCGGAAGATCAGGCGCACGGTACCGGGTTCGACCGAATCAGCGCGTTCCAGATGGGGTTCAACAGCGGGTCGGGAACCTGCGCCAAAATCGACATGGACGAGATCAAAAACCGGCGCGGTAATGAGCCGTTGGCCTTACAACAGGACTCCTCGGGCGAAACCGACGTCGGCGAAGTAGCCATCGACAACGACAGCATCGGGACGTTGGTCGACATCATGAACGTTGTCTTTTCTCCCAAGTCGCCGCCCACGCTGTCTTTCACCTCCGCCAACTGCCCGGATGCAAAGCCAACCCAGGGCGCCTCCTATTGTCCGGCGACCAATACCGTGATCGCCGATCTGCCGGCCTTGCAACAGCTCGGCAAGCCCGGTGGGCGAAAGGGAATGACCGACCCCCAGATGCTGCAGGGCGATAACACCGCGATGTCCATCGTCGCGTCAAGGTATGTCTTGGCGATTCAGCATGAGCGGGGGTTACCGCTGAACACACCGGCGGCCGCGGTGCGGACGGCGTGCCTGACCGGCGCGGCTCAGCGCAGCATGGCTCAGCCGGTCAGCATCCCCTCCGGGAAACAGCTTGTGCTGACTGCCGGTGATCTTGACAAGGCCGTCATCGGACTACTGGTGAATGGCGTGGCCGCCAGTGATGTCGACGGCGGGAACCTGCCTGCCGGCTACACCCGGGCTATCGCCTTCCGGGCCGGCGTGCTCGACGAGGTCGATGAGTGCTTCCAGAGGATTCCCTGATACCTCACCGGTAGGGATTGGGAACCCGCCCCGAGCTGGCTTCGGTCAGCTGCGGCAGTGTCGCGAAGGTCACCGCGGGCAGGCGCACTTCTTGCCCGCTCTTGAGTTTTGCCCTCGCCCACGAGCCGCGGTGGAACCGCAAACCGTCGATCTCATCCCACGGCACCGATTGGCTGCCCAGCAGCGTCCGCACCGTCACACCGCTGTCGTCGGCGACCGTACGCAGCCGGATGATCAACGCCGACAACAGCACCGGGATAACAAGCAGCGGCGCGCTCGGCGGCCAGGCCATCACCGGAATTAACAGGCCCAGGGTCAGAAATCCGACGGCCAGGTGTGCCATCGGCGATACCTTGATTACCACCGGTGATCGGGCGGGTGTGGGGGCAGGCGCATCAGAAGCCACCCCCGCATCATTCCACCGCCTGCAGACGCGCTCGCGCGCTACGCTCGACGCAGGGTCGGGGAAGCAGCGGATTTGACGGCTGAGCTGTGCGAAGACTACCGTCGGACGCTATGAACCTTGGAATGCTCGTAGTAATTGGCCGGCGCGTTGGGGCCTGACTAGCCAATCGAGCACCAACGCGACCCTCGTACAGCAGCTGAGCTGACGGGGGTTTTTTCTTGCCCCGAGACGCCAGAGACGAAAAAACTAAGAGGAAACAGTGAGCGCACCCACCA
>JAVROZ010000870.1:0-3903 GCA_032162485.1 Mycobacterium sp. | reverse complement strand
AGCAGCGGGCGGCAGCGTTGACCGAATCGGGCCGCACCGCCGGTCTGGGCACCATCCTGGTCGGCGATGACCCCGGCTCCCAGGCCTATGTGCGCGGAAAGCATTCGGACTGTGCCAAGGTCGGCATCACGTCGATCCGCCGTGACCTGCCTGCCGATATTTCCCCGGCCACGCTCAACGAGACCATCGACGAACTCAACGCCAACCCCGAGTGCACCGGCTACATCGTGCAGTTGCCGCTGCCCAGGCATCTGGACGAGAACGCAGCACTGGAGCGCGTCGACCCCGATAAGGACGCCGACGGGCTGCACCCGACCAACCTGGGTCGGTTGGTGCTGAACACCCCAGCGGCGCTGCCGTGCACCCCGCGCGGGATCGTGCACCTGCTGCGGCGCTACGACGTCGAGATCGCCGGGGCGCATGTGGTGGTCATCGGCCGCGGCGTGACGGTGGGCCGACCGCTGGGGCTGCTGCTCACCCGCCGCTCCGAGAACGCGACAGTTACGTTGTGCCACACCAAGACTCGTGATCTGCCCACGCTCACCCGGCAGGCCGACATCATCGTGGCCGCCGTCGGCGTGCCGCACCTGGTGAGAGCCGACATGGTGCGTCCCGGTGCCGCCGTCGTCGACGTCGGCGTCAGCCGGGTGGAGGGCAAGCTCACCGGCGACGTGCATCCCGACGTGTGGGAGGTCGCCGGCCACGTGTCACCCAACCCCGGCGGTGTGGGACCCCTGACCCGTGCGTTCCTGCTCACCAATGTCATCGAGCTGGCCGAACAACTGTGACCGTTCGGGCCATTCTGGGGCGCGCGGTGCGCGCCCAATGGCCGATCCTGCTCGTCGGGCTGATTTTCCTGGTGGCGTTCGTGCTGGCCGGGGCAAACTTCTGGCGCCGCGGCTCGCTGCTGATCGGTATCGGTGTGGGTGTGGCCGCCGCGCTGCGACTGGCCCTGCCCGACGAGCGCGCCGGCCTGCTGGTGGTGCGTAGCAGGGGGACCGACTTCCTCACGACGGCATCGGTCGGAGCCGCGATGGTCTACGTCGCGTGGACGATCGACCCGTTGGGTACCGGCTGAGGCCTAGAACCCAGGCAGGCCAGGTATGGATCCCATGCCCGGTATGCCGCCCATCCCTGGCAGGCCCGGTATCTGCTGCAGAGCGCCCGGCACGTTGCCGCTCGCGACGTCAGCCATCACCGACGGGCAATACATCTGAATCGCAATCGTGGTGAACATGCTGGCCATCTCGGGCGACATCATGCCGCTGCTGCCTCTGATGCGCGTCGCGGTCGCGGCGAAGTTCCCGCCCGGCTGGGCCAGCATCGGACAGACGGAATGACCCAGCGATTCCGCGTTCATCGGGTCGCCGTAGTTGACGCCGGCGTTGCTCAGCGCGCCGATGAACGCGTCGTCGACGGGGCTTGCCTCGGCTGGTGCGGCTAATGCCGCGGCCGCGGTCAGCAGGCCCGCGGTTCCGGCCAGCAGACGCACCGTCAGCGGTTGGTAACGCCATGACATCATGTGAGCTCCTCATCCGTGTTGGAGAGCACCCACGACTCCGGTGGCACTCAAGCGACCTAATGAACCTTCGTCCATGGCGGTCTCATTGCGGACACGATGGCATAAAGGTTTAGCTGGCCTGGCGTTTTGCAACCGGTCCGCGGCGACGTCCTCGGTTACCGGTGCCGGTCGCAACAACACGATCTCGTCACGCTGTGGTGCGACACGTCGCCAGACAATTCGTTGCTCCGCCGCCGCGGTTAACAATGCGGACCATGATCTCTCGCCAGGCCTTTCTGCGCGGCGCAGTCGGAGCGGTGGCGACTTCGGCGCTGTTTCCGACGGCGCTGGTGCGGGCAGAACCGACCGGCGCATGGAGCAATCTGGCTTCCGCCATCGGCGGGAAAGTGCTGTTGCCGTCCGACGCTGGCTTCAGCAGCGGCAAGCAGGTGTTCAACTCGAACTACAACGGGTCCAGCCCAGCGGCGGTGGTGGCCGTGACATCGCAGGCCGACGTGGAGAAGGCGGTCGCCTTCGCGGCGGCCAACAGGCTCAAGATCTCCCCCCGTGGTGGGGGGCATTCCTACATCGGCGCGTCCAGCGCGAACGGCACCATGGTGCTCGACCTGCGCGGCTTGACCGGCGGAGTGAAGTTCGACGCCGGCGCGGGCACGGTGACGGTGCCGGCCGGCACCAGCCTGTATGCGGTGCACCAGGCCCTGGCCGGTGCGGGCCGGGCGATACCCACCGGCAGTTGCCCCACCGTGGGCGTGGCCGGCCTGACATTGGGCGGTGGAATGGGAGCCGACTCCCGACACGCGGGGCTGACCAGTGACGCGCTTTTGTCGGCGACCGTGGTGTTGCCCGCCGGCCAGACGGTCACCGCATCAGCCCAGGATCACCCGGATCTGTTCTGGGCGCTGCGTGGCGGTGGCGGCGGCAATTTCGGGGTGACCACGTCGCTGACGTTTACGACGTTTGCCACCGCCGACTCCGATGTCGTGCGCGTCGAGTTCGCGCCCGCAGCGGGCGCCCAGGTGCTCACCGGCTGGCAGACCTGGCTCTCCGCGGCCGACCGCAACACCTGGGGGCTGGTCGACCTCTCGGTCAGTGGGGCACAAGGCAATTGCCATGTGCTGGCCACCTGCCCGGCGGGCTCCGGACCGGCGGTGGCCGATGCGATCAAGGCCGCGATCGGCGCCCAGCCAACCACCACCGAGCACAAGACGATGAGTCACATGGATCTGGTGATGTACCTGGCCGGCGGCAGCGCGACGAGTGCGCCGCGCGGCTTCGTCGCCGGATCGGACGTGATCGGAACGGTGAATTCTGCTGCGGCCCAAGCGATTGTCGGCGCCATCGGTAAGTTCCCCTCGGAGCAGGGTCGGGCGTCGGTGATCGTCGACACGCTGTCCGGCGCGGTCAACGACGTCGATCCGGCGGACTCGGCCTTCCCGTGGCGTCGGCAGTCCGCCGTCGCGCAATGGTATGTGGAAAACGGCAGTGGGTCGCCGTCGACGGCAAGCACGTGGGTGGCGACCGCACACCAAACGGTGAAGGAGTTTTCGTCGGGTGGTTACGTCAATTACCTTGAGCCCAACACGACGGCGGCGCGGTATTTCGGGTCGAACCTGGCGCGGCTGACCACAGTGCGGCAGCAATACGATCCGAGCGGGCTGATGTACTCCGGACTCACGTTCTGAGCCACGCACGCAGCTTTGAGGTGTGGCGGGACGGCCAGCCGCGGCTACCGATAACGCTCAGGACAGGGTGGCCCGCACGCAAACCGTAATGTAGGGCAGTGCAAGGCCATTGGCGTTCGCCAGGGCCGGATGGGTGGCCAGCAGCTCGCGAACCTTTTCGAGGGTCTTGGCACGCACCTCGGTCGGCGAGTTGATGCAGTAGGTGCGTGAGGCGACCAGATCGATAAGTGCTTGCGGCGTAATGTAATTCGTCCACTCGAGCTGATGACGTTCCACCTCGGTGAACGGCTCGGGCAGCGTGGCGCGGTCGCGGACCGGATCATCGTCGCGACCGATGATCTCGCCCAGTTCGCGCACCCAGCCGAGCCGTTCGTCGCGGGTGTTCCACACCAGGCCCAGTCGGCCGCCCGGACGCAGCACCCGGGCCACCTCCGGAATCGCGCGGGCCGGGTCGATCCAGTGCCAGGCCTGGGCCACCAGCACAGCGTCAACACTGTTGTCCTGCAACGGAATTTCTTCGGCCGTACCCAGTAGCGCGCGCGTCTGCGGCAGCGACGCGGTCAGCACTTCCAGCATCTCCGGCACCGGGTCCACCGCGACCACGTCCAGGCCGCGTTCGACCAGCCGCGTCGTCAGCTTGCCGGTCCCCGCGCCGAGGTCGAGCACTTCGCGGGCGCCGGTCGGCAGCAGCCAGTCGAT
>JAVROZ010000869.1:0-8619 GCA_032162485.1 Mycobacterium sp. | reverse complement strand
GTCGGCCGGTGGTGCCCGACGAGTACTGCAGTAGGTCGCCCTCGATCTCGTCATCGATCGGGGTATCCGGTTGCTCCGCAACACATTCTGGGTAATGCTGCCAGCCTTCGAGATCGCCTTCTGCGATAGGCCCGGAGATCAGCAGCAGGTCCGGCAGGCCGCCCGCCAGGTGTTCGGCCAAGCCCGCACAGATGTCCCGCAGCGCAACGGATCCGATGATCGCCTTGGCGTTGCTGTTCTCGACGATGTAGGCGGCCTCGGCGGCGGTCAGATGTGTGTTGATCGGTACGTAGTACAAGCCGCTCCGGCGAGCAGCCCACATCACCGCGTGGATGTGTTCATTGTTTTCCATCAGGATCGCGACGGAATCGCCCTCGCGCAGACCATGCTGGCGGAAGTAGTGCGCCAACCGGTTGGCCCGAGCCTCCAGTTCACCGAAAGTCACCACCTGGCCGGACTGCTGCAGAACGACCGCGGGCTTGTGGGGGTGGGCCTGCGCGTGCTCGCGGATCTGCATGGCTGAACTCTACGACGCGCAAAGTTGACGGGTGTCAAGACCTCGGGTCGTCAGCCGCCGAATGGTGCCCGCAGCGTGGGCAGCACATGACGACGATTCACGATCAGCGCGACCACGGCCACCGCGGCATACACACCGCTGAGCGCGAGCCGTCCCTGCGTAGAGCTCACCGGGAATTGCACCACGAACAGCGCCAGCAGTGTCCACGCCGTGTGACGGTGGAAGCGCAGCGCCAAGATGAGCGCCACACCCATCATCGTCTGGGTTGCGGTCAGCAACATTTCCTCGACCTGCCTGCCATCGAGCACCAGCGCCGTTCCGCCGCCGCCCGCCAGATGCGCGATGGGCAGCGATCCCACCAACAGCGTCCACTGGTTGACCTTCGACGAAATCAGCGTTGCGATTGCCGCGGTGCCCTTACCCCTGCTGGCGTAGATGATCGCGATCACGAACTCGGGCGCCTCCGACGCCAGCGGCGCTAGCCACTGCACCAACAGGAATCGGTCGACGCCCAAGTGGGTGCCGGCACCGATCAGGCTCTCGGCGAAAGGCTCCGCACAGACCAGGATCAGCCCGGCGGCGAAGATCAATAGTGCGAGCACGGCGGTACGACGGGCCCGAGACGGCAGCGCGCCCAACGCCGCTGCCGTACCGATCAGGTGGGGCTCCTCGACATCGCCGCGGCTCAGCTTGTAAAGGTAGAACCCGAACCAGGCGAGCAGGGCGACGCCCAGCGTGATGTGGATGCGGCCCGATAGCGGGACGATGAACGCGGCGGCGCCTGCGACCAACAGGAACCCGAGTTCGACGCGGTTGCCGCGCGCGAGCGTGAGCCCGTCGGACCTGTGCCCGCTCATTTTGCGCGCCACCCACAGGCCGACCAGAACCACGACCGGCCAACCGAGGCCCATCAGCAACCGGTTGGACCCGGTCATGTTGGCCGCGGCGTACTGGGTGTACTCGGCGTGGGACCCGGCCGCGTAGGCGTAATAGAGGTCGACGGCGTATTCGGGCAGGACAACGATCACTGCGAGCACTGCGATTGCCAGTCCGCCGGACACGTCGATCTGAGCCGCCTCAGCCGCCCACGCCAGTAAGAAGCTCGCGGCGACGACGGCGGCACCGTAGATAACCAGCGCGAAGACCGGTGCCGGGTGCAGTCCGGCGCAGCGCACGACCAGTGCGGGCGCGATGAACAGCAAGGTGGTGAGCAGCGAGCGCAGCAATGTGTCGGCGGCGGTCCGGGCCGGGCGGCGGTCGGTGACCAGGGTCATGGGTGAGTCCTTCGGTTCGGCGATTGAATGGCCTGGCCGAAGGTCTCGCTCGCCGGAAAATCGCCGGTGGATGACCGGGCGACCAAAACCGCCAGTATGTCGACCATCCGCAGTCGCCGTCTGTGAGCGGCGATCTGGAACTACTCCCCTTCGCTGAACTCGACACTAGCCGAGTCGCGTCATGCTGGCAACTTAGTGCATCTACGATTTTCCCTTTGAACCAAGCCAAATAGTCCAGCTCAGAGGCAGGAAACAATAGATTCGGACGGCCGAACTATCGGGTTTGGCAAACCTTCTCCACTGCCGTCGGTCAACCGGTACCTTGCATGCGATCAGCCGGATGGTCGCGCACATCGACGACACACCGGATACGCATTGACACATCGGGCAGCACGGCAGCCCATCGACTACCTGGTTCTCGCCATTCGCCACTATCAGGATTCGGGCAGCTTCACGTCGATAACCCGCCCGCTATCGATGATCGCCATTCGGCGAACCACCGAGCTCAGGTCTCGTCTTCACCGCGATCGACCAGATCGCCGGCGGGCAATAAATCTCAGGCGAACTAGTCGGCTTCGCGCAGCCGCTCCTTCAGCGCGTCGAACTCGTCCTTGACGCCGGTCGGCAGCTTCTCGCCGACGAACTCGAGCCACTCCTCGATCAGCGGCAGTTCCTGGCGCCATTCCTCGGCGTTGACGGCCAGCGCCGCAGCCACGTCGGCGGCGTCAACGTCCAGCCCGTCCAGGTCCAAGTCCTCGGCGGTGGGAACGGTGCCGATCGGGGTGCTCTGGCCACCGGCCTGGTGCTCGATACGGTCGACGATCCACTTCAGCACCCGGCTGTTTTCGCCGAAGCCAGGCCACAGGAAGCGACCGTCGTCGCCGCGGCGGAACCAGTTGACGAAGAACACCTTGGGCAGCTTGGACTCGTCGGCCTGCTTGCCCAGGTTGATCCAGTGCCCCATGTAGTCACCGACGTTGTAGCCCAGGAACGGCAGCATGGCCATCGGGTCGCGGCGCACCGCGCCTACCTTGCCCTCGGCCGCGGCGGTCTGCTCGCTGCCCAGGGTGGCGCCGATGAACACACCGTGCTGCCAGTCGCGCGCCTCGGTGACCAGCGGAACGGTGGTCTTGCGGCGCCCGCCGAACAGGATGCCCGAGATCGGCACACCCTGCGGGTCGTCCCATTCGGGGGCCAGGATCGGGCACTGCGACATCGGCGTGCAGTAACGGGAGTTGGGGTGCGCGGCCTTCTCGCCGGACTCCGGCGTCCAGTCGCGACCCTTCCAGTCGATCAGGTGCTGCGGGTCGCCTTCCAGGCCTTCCCACCACACGTCACCGTCGTCGGTGAGCGCGACGTTGGTGAACACCGTGTTGCCGCCCTCGATGGTGCGCATGGCGTTGGGGTTAGAGCTCCAGTTGGTGCCCGGGGCGACGCCGAAGAAGCCGAATTCCGGGTTGACGGCATACAGGCGGCCGTCCTTGCCGAATCGCATCCAGGCGATGTCGTCGCCCAGGGTCTCGGCGCGCCAGCCCGGGATGGTGGGCTGCAGCATCGCCAGATTCGTCTTTCCACAGGCCGAGGGGAACGCCGCAGCGAAGTAATACGCCTTATTCTCCGGCGAGATCAGCTTGAGGATCAGCATGTGCTCGGCGAGCCAGCCCTCGTCGTGGGCCATCGCCGACGCGATACGCAGTGAGTAGCACTTCTTGCCCAGCAGCGCATTGCCGCCATAGCCCGACCCGTAGCTCCAGATCTCGCGGGTCTCCGGGAAGTGGGTGATGTACTTGGTGTCATTGCACGGCCACGGGACGTCGGCTTGCCCGTCTTCCAACGGGGCGCCGACCGAATGGAGCGCCTTGACGAAGAAGCCGTCCTCGCCGATCTTCTCCAGCGCGGCCGCGCCCATCCGGGTCATCACCTTCATCGAGACGACGACGTATTCGGAGTCGGTGATCTCCACGCCCAGCTTCGGGTCGTCGGCACCGAGGGGGCCCATGCAGAACGGCACCACATACATGGTGCGACCGCGCATGCAGCCGCGGTAGAGGTCTTTCATGGTGGACCGCATTTCGCTCGGGTCCATCCAGTTGTTGGTGGGCCCGGCGTCCACCTCACGCTCGGAACAGATGTAGGTGCGCGACTCCACCCGGGCCACGTCCGACGGATCTGACAGCGCCAGGTAGGAGTTCTTGTGCTTCTCCGGGTTGAGCCGCAGGAAGGTGCCGGCCTCGACCAACTGGTCTGACAGGCGCTGGAACTCTTCCTCGGAGCCGTCGGTGAAGACCACGCGGTCGGGCTGGGTGAGCTCGGCAACCTCCTCCACCCAGGCCAGCAGACCCTGGTGCTTGGTGGGGGCGGTATCCAGACCGGGAATGGTTGCTGAGGTCATCGAACTCTCCTGAATCTGCTACTCGGTAAAAGTCGGTTGTCGACGGGTTCTGCTCGCGTGCGTTTACCTGTTGAGTATTGCCCGCGCGGCGACACTCACACTTAACGCTTTCTTATACAGATTATCGCGCATCCCTTGTCGCGTAAGGCCCGGGCGGGTATAAGCCTGCTCACAAGACCGATTCAGAAGGATCAATTTCCCCTTCGGAAATCGCCCGCGTCCGACCGCAACGGGGTCATTGCCCGAATAACCCCTCGGTCGGTACCGGTGCCAGGTATACCCGGTTCGCCCAGTTCCGCGCGAACCGCCTCCAACGCGGCACGAATGGTCGGCATCTCGCGGTCGCGCATCGCCGCCGCACGCGCCGCGGCGAGGGCGTGTTCGCGGAGTTCGCTGTCGATCAAACTGACCTGATCGCTCACCCGCGCATTCTCGGCTTCGTCCATCGAGGTGGCCTCGGTGCTCAGTATCGACTCGGCGAGCAGTATCCGGCTGGCCACCATCTGCTCCAGCACGGACCGCAGCGACGACGTCACGTCGCCCACCCAGCGGTCCAGCACGGCACGGTCACTGAGCAGGCTGCGGATGTTGACCACCCACGCCGCCATCGCCAACCCCAGCACCACGCACACCGCGATTCCGGCCGTCACAATCGGGGGGTTCAATCCCGGTTGCAGCCGCGACAGCAGACCGGAGACCAGCCGGCTCAACGTCAACGCCACCCCGAGCCCGAACACGGCACCGAACACCATCATCAGTCGGGTCTCGAGCCGCCGTGACTTCAGCTGTGGCGACGAGGCGGGAAACGTCGGGAGCCTGTCGATCGGCGGTAAATCCAGCTGCACCCCCAGCACCTGCGCGACGTCAGCGAGGTGGGCGTCGTTCCCCGCGGCGACCTCGGCGACCACATCATCAAGACGTTCCTGCACGTACTTCTGAAAAAAGGCCACCCGCCGTCGTGACAGACCCGCGATGTCCTCCTGCAACTCGCCGCGTACCGATGCACATCGGTTACGCGCGAAGTAGGACAACTCCACACGGGCCTGCTGGATCTGACCGCGCAGCGTGATCGTGCGCTCCGACCTCGACTGCCGCCGCTGCCGCAGGGCCGTGCTGCGCTGCTCGCGCAGGGCCGCCACCCGCGCCCGCCGCCCAGCCCCATCAGCGTCCCGGTCGAACCGTTGCGCCACGTTCTGCAATCGTGACTCCCAAGCTCGCAGCCTGTTGCGGCGGGCGATATCGGAGTCGGCGAGCTGTTCCTGGACGGTGGCGACCAACTCGTCGATCTGCGGATCGCCCAGCTCGGGCGCAGCGGCGACACCGACCCAGGGCACCTTGACGTAGCGCGGTGCGTGTTCGGCCAGTTTGTCCCGGTTTGCGGACTGCACGTCGCGCCAGTTCAGGTGCACATCGATCTTGGCCACCGCACCCACCACCACGTCGGCGTTCTCAGCGGCAGCGTCCAGCAACGTGCAGTCGGACTCGGTCAGTGGAGCCGATGCCGAAACCACGAACACCACCGCCATCGGCGCATCGCCCGGTACCAGCTCGAGCGACTCGACGAACGTGTGTTGCGGAATCCGTTCCCGCAGCACAGCGGCCACGCTGGAAACGCCGGACAGCCAGGGACCGGTCACCAGCACCACGTCGCGGCGAGTGATGGCCGGCGACTCGACATTTGGCCCGATCGCTGCGACGACGGCGTCCGCGCTGGTGGCCGGATCGTCACGGGCGCCGTCAGTCACCGCGCCTCCTGGCACTCACGAAGCGGCATTCCGCCGGCCCGCGACCACAACCGGAGCGATCCCCTGGCGATATCCGCCGCACAGGCACGGTGCAGACCGCTCACCGCCGTGCGGCTGTAGCGCTGCCAGTGCACCGCTCGCGGTAAAGGAGAAGTGGGTCCGGGCGCCATGCCACAGGCCCGCGCCGCTTCGGTCGCGGCCGCCATGCGGGCGACGACGGTGTCGTCGCTGGACAGAAACGCGTGGATCTGCCCGCCCAAGTCCGAAACAGCCTCCGAAACGGCCTCCGACACGGCCAGGGCCTCCAATTCACAGACGGCGTCGAGCACGCGACGGTAACGCACCTGGGCACCCGCGGCGATCAGCCGGTCGATCACGACGTCGACGCCGCTGATCCGCCGCAGTAGCGCCCGCAGCTGCGCGGGGCGGGCGCCTCCACGAAGGGCGGCAACCCCCACCGCGATGCCGAACAGGTCGAGGATCTCCAGCAATCGCCGCCGCGCCGCCACCGGCACCGGAAGCTGCGCCGCCAGGAATCCGTCGAAGGATCCGTCCAGAAAGGCAAGGTCGCCGGGGTGGGCGGCCAACTCTTCCAGCGCCGCCGCACCCATCGGATCGAGGCCGTCGAGCGCGGCGACCGCGAGCAACCCACTCAGCGGCAGCAGCTCGACCCCATCAAGCTCCAAGAGCTGGGCTAACTCCTGGCAGCGGGCACCGGCGGCAGCGATCGGGCCGTCGCCGCCGAATCCGGTCAGGTCCGCTTTGTTCAGCACCGCCAGCACCGGGGCCTCCCCGGTAGCCAAAGCGGCGGAATCCTCGGGCTTGACGACCTCCGCGACAACATAGACCTGTAGGTCAGCGGCAGTTCGCCGCGGCGTCACCGTGAGCCCCGACGGCCTGCCCGCCAGGTCCAGCGCACGCGCGACGGTGCCGCAACCTACCCCTGGACGCCCGCGGACTGCCACCCGCAGCGGTGCAGCGGTCCGCTCGGCGATGGCCATAACCCGCTGGTCAGCGGTGTGGCGAGCGAAGCGTGTCAGGTCGTCGACGAAAATCCGCTGTCCCTCCCAATCCGATTAACGAAAAGCCCGACTAATCAGATGGTTTCATCTGCGTCGCCGACGCGCGAGCCAGGCGTCACCGCGCTACCAGCCGAAAGCAACTGTTGGGTATCAATATGGACCACAGGCGGCAACACCCGGTGTTCATGGGCCACCATGGACAGATGCACGCGCAACCCGGGGTTGGGTTACGGCCCGACACGCCGGAAGACGCGAGAAGCGCCTGGGGATATCTGCCTGCGACCAGTTTTCGCTCACGGCGTTCGGCACTGTCCGATGCACAGCGTGAGACTTGGGACCGATTGTGGCCCGAACTCGGCAGGCAGGCCGACACCCCGCCCGTCCAGCCTCTGGACACCCGCGCCTGGTTCGGCCGTACCGCTCCGCTGGTGCTGGAGATCGGGTGCGGCAGCGGCACCTCGACACTGGCGATGGCGCAGGCCGAGCCCGACATCGACGTCATCGCCGTGGAAATCTATCGCCGGGGCCTGGCTCAGCTACTGTCCGCTATTGACAATGCGCAGGTGAGCAACATTCGGTTGATTCGTGGCAACGGATTCGACGTGCTCAGGGACCTGATCGCCCCGAATTCGTTGACCGGTGTCCGGGTGTTTTTCCCCGACCCGTGGCCAAAATCACGACACCACAAGCGGCGGTTGCTGCAGCCGGGCACGGTTGCCCTGATCGCCGACCGGCTACTCCCCGGCGGTGTGCTACACGCCGCGACGGACCATCCCGGCTATGCCGAGCACATCGCCGAGGTCGGCTTGCAGATGGAACAGGCCGAATCCCGGCTGGTCCGCGTCGATTCCGACATCGAGTCGCTGCCGATCTCCGTTACACGTCCCACTACCAAGTACGAGGGGAAAGCCCAAGAAGCGGGCAGCACCGTATTCGAGTTCGTATGGAAGCGGGGTTGATATGACACCGACCCGAAATCAGCTCAGCACATGAGCCTGGCCGGGGAAATCGTGACACCAGCCGCCGACCTGACCCCCCCGTCGGAGCTGACCGGGGATTTATCCCAGGTGGACCCGCCCGGTTTCACCGCACCGACCCAACGTTTTCTATTGGTATGGGACGCGCCGAACCTCGACATGGGGTTGGGTTCGATCCTGGGCCGGCGGCCGACTGCGCTGGAAAGGCCCCGCTTCGACGCGTTGGGTAGGTGGCTACTGGCCCGGACGGCTGCTGTCGGAGTCGGGGAGTCAGCCGCCCCTACCAGCAGAATCGAGCCCGAGGCCACTGTCTTCACCAATATCGCACCAGGCAGCGCCGAAGTGGTGCGGCCCTGGGTTGACGCGTTGCGCAACGTCGGGTTTGCTGTCTTCGCCAAACCCAAGATCGATGAAGACAGCGACGTCGACCACGACATGCTCGACCACATCAACCGGCGCTTCCAGCAAGGTCTCGCGGGCCTGGTGGTGGCGTCGGCCGACGGTCAGGCGTTCCGGCAACCACTCGAGGAAATCGCCCGCTCCGGAATCCCTGTTCAAGTGCTCGGATTTCGTGAACACGCTAGTTGGGCACTAGCGTCGGATACCTTGGAGTTCGTCGACCTGGAGGACATTGCAGGTGTTTTCCGGGAGCCACTGCCGCGAATCGGACTTGATTCGCTACCCGAGCAAGG
>JAVROZ010000868.1:0-3886 GCA_032162485.1 Mycobacterium sp. | reverse complement strand
GCGCAAGTCCATGCGATGACCCAGTTCATCGGCGCGTACCACAAGGCCTGCACCGCACAGACGCTCAAATATGACGCCATCGGCTCAGGCGCAGGTATCACCGAATTCCTCGCTGGCAAAACCGATTTCGCCGGATCGGACACACCGCTGTCCGGCAACCAATACGCCGCCGCCAAAGCGCGATGCGGCGGTACCGACGCATGGAACCTGCCCGTGGTGTTCAGCCCGCTGGCCATCACCTACAACCTTGCTAACGTCGACGCGTTGGTGCTGGACGGGCCCACATTGGCCAAGATCTTCGACGGGACCATCCGGCGCTGGGACGACCCGGCCCTCACCGCGCTCAACGCTTCCATGCCGGCAGAGGAGATCCGTGTCATCTACCGAAGCGACGCGTCCGGCACCACCTACAACTTTCAGTCCTATCTGCAGGCCGCGTCCGGCGGAGCCTGGGACCAAGGCGCCGCAAAGACGTTCAGTGGCGGCGTCGGCGTGGGTGCCGCGGGCAACGACGGTACGGCGGCGCTGGTGAAATCCACCGAGGGGGCGATCAGCTACAACGAGTTAGCCTTCGCGCTCAAGCAAGGGCTCTACGCTGCCGAGATCAAGACTCCGGCCAGCCGCAGGTCGCTGCGCCCGGTGCGGATCGGTACCGACACGGTCGGCAAGACCATCAGGGGCGCCAAAATCGTCGGCCAGGGAAATGACATCGTGCTCGACCTCTCGTCGTTCTACAACCCCGCTCAGCCCGACGTCTACCCGATCGTCCTGGCCACCTACGAGATCGTCTGCTCCCGGTACCCCACCCCCGACGTCGCCCTGGCGGTCAAGGCGTTCCTGCAGGCGGCGATTGGCCCCGGCCAGGCCGACCTGAACAAGATCGGCTATATCCCGCTGTCGCCGCAGTTCCAGCAGCGGGTCTCCGACGCCGTCGACGCGATCAGCGGTGTGGGTAGCTCCCCCCAGGCGGAATGATTCGCCGACCCGCGGGGTCAGTCCGACTGTTTTCGATAGGCCATGATGAACAGGGTCATCGCGACGATCAGTGCGAGCAGCACCCACAACGTGATGGCTTGGTCGACCCAGGAACCCTCGGGTGGTTTTCCTGGGAAGATGTTGCGCAACGGGACCACCGCGAACAGCATGGCGGCAAACCAGGAGACGAACGGTGGCAGAAACTTCTTCTTGCCCAACGCCATTGGGATAGCCACCCACAGCGCCAAGGCGGGCAAGGCGATCAGAACCAGCACGATGCCCAGGTCGAAGATCAGCGTGCTCTTTGACCGGTGCAAGGTGATGATCACATCGTCGGGGCGGGATGAGTTTTCGGTGGTCGACTGACCGACACGCCGGACGCTGACGTCCCAGCCTCCCACCTCCCCGGTTACTTCCACGCGGGCGTCGTCTTTGGAGCGGTTCTCGCCGGTCCCGGCATACACCTCGGCCTGAATGGTGCCGGTGCTGTACGAGTCGAAGGGCCAGTTGGCGGGATCGCCCGCCGCGTCGAGATAGGTGGTCTGTTGCGCAGGTGACTTTCCGACCGGGTACTGCAGGTCCCCCAGATCGTTCTCGGGGTACAGGCGCACAGTGACCTCTTGGGTCAACGTGTGAAACTTCTTGTCAAACTTCGAATCCTCAGGAATGACAAGCACATTCACCTTCAGGCGGTTGTTGACCGTATCCAGTTCCTCGACCTTCACCTGGACCACGGTGTCAGCGGTGGTCCCCAGGTCCGGTTCGCCGAGCGGCTCCGCCGAGTCTGCCAGCAGGTGGACGCCGACCAGCGAAAGCACGTACACCACGAGGACGACCAGGATGACGCCGATATCGATCAGGATGCGCTTTCCACGCGATGACGCCTTGGGCTGCGCAGGCGGGGTTGAGCCAGACGGTTGAGGCGGCGGCTGCTGCGCGGGCGGCGCGGACGGTGGGGGTGGCGGGGCCTGATGGCTCATCGGACGCGGCCTTTCACTGGAAGCACGCTCGAGGTGCTGGCGAAAGGCTATTCAAGCTCATAGCTTTGCTGGCCGCAATGCGCCGCGTCGATTGTCTCCCAAATTATTCGACGCGAGTCGAATCCACCACACAGCGGAACCCGATATGGGTGGTGGCGGTGTCCTGGGATTGCGGCGAGCGTGCCGCCGGCCGGTAGCGGTGGCAGTATTCCGGCGCGCACAGGTGCGACCCTCCCTTGAGCGTCTGGCTGATCGTCGGGTCGGCCGGGCCGGTCGGCGCGCAACATGCCTTCGGTGGCTGGTCAAGACGGTGGTGTGCACCGAATTTCGTTGTGGTCCATTCCCACACGTTGCCGATCATGTCGAGCAGGCCGAACCCGTTGGCCGGAAATGTCCCCACCGGCGAGGTGCCGATCCAGCCCAGCGCGCCGTCGTTGCGGTACGGGAACCTGCCCTGCCAGGTGTTGGCCATCAGTTGGCCGTCGGGCTTTTCGTCCTCACCCCATGAGTACGTTCCGGTCGAGCCGGCTCGGGCGGCGTACTCCCACTCGGCCTCGGTGGGCAGGCGCCGCCCGGCCCACCGCGCGTAGGCCGCGGCGTCGGGATATGCCACCTGCACGACGGGATGGTCGGCTCTGTCCGCAGCATCCCCGAGGTCGCTCTCCAGGCCAAACGGATGGCGCCAGCTCGACCTCGGCGCCCAATCCCACCACCGCCGCCAGTCGCGCAGATCGACCGGGCCCTGCGTCGGGCGGAACACCATGGCACCCGGACACAGGTCAGCGGGATTGACTCCCGGATACAGCGCCGGATCCAGAGGCTGCTCGGCAACCGTCACATAGCCGGTCGCAGCAACGAATTCGGCGAACTGCGCATTGGTCACCGGGTGCCGCTCCACCGCGAAGGCAGCCACCGCGACGGGATGGATCGGCGCTTCCTCGGGATAGAAGCTCGTCGAGCCCATCCGGAAGGACCCACCGGGCAGATCCACCAAGTCCGTCAGCACGATTTCAGGGTATGACGACCGCGAAGTCCTGGGTCAACAGGGATTTCGCGGCGGGGAAATCCGGCACACCCGAGTGCGATTCCAGGTGAATGGTCACCAGGTACTGCTTGGTGTTCGTCCAGATGTGGGCGATCCGATCCGCGAAGTCGATCGCGCCGGAGGGTGCCTGCAGGGTGCCGGCCAGTTGCTGGCTGCTGTAGCCGCAAAACGGCGCCCCGGTGACGGAGAACTTCCGGCGCGACATGGTGCCGCCGATCCCGGCCGTATAGCGCAAGAACGCGCTGTCCGGTGACAGGTCAGTCGCGGCTATCGTGACCGTCGCGGACAGGGTGTCGGGGCCACTCATCATCAAGGCCGTGTCACCCGTGCCGGGGGTCGACTGCCAGCCCTCGGGAACGGTGATGGTGATCCGCGGTGCGGCCGGGTCCGACACGGCGGCTTGTATTTCGCTGGCCGCCTGGCCGTCGCCGGTCGGTGTGACAACGCAGGCCGGTGCATCCGGAGGAATGCGGTCCTGGTGGGTGGGTGCGATGCCCGGAACCGGCTCAGCGGGATCCGGATGTTGGTTCGGCGCAGCCGATCCGCCGATGTCCGAATCGCAGCCAACCAGCGTTCCCGACAGGCACACCACGCCGGCCGCCGCGAGCGCCGCCAGTCGCCAGGGCCGCTCAATCGCGCGAAAAGGCAAGCGCGAGGTCCTTTTCCACGTCTTCGTACGGTCGGCCCGACAGATCGACGGTCACCTGCGCGATAATGCCGCCGGTAAAGGTGAACGGCGCCTTGTACCGACTGGACACGCCCGCCTGCGTTGTCACACCGACCGGCGACGGCGATCCGACCGTGGCCACCGTGTCCGATCCGGCCGCACCGCGGATCACCATCACCGTTCCGAAGGGCTGGCAGTCGACCCCAGGCACCGGTGACA
>JAVROZ010000867.1:0-5178 GCA_032162485.1 Mycobacterium sp. | reverse complement strand
TGCAGTTCGTCAATTACCGGTAACCGAGTCAAGCGAGGTTCACGATGACCGTGACTCCCCGGCAGGCCGACCACGCCCAGTCCGGATCCGGGACCGGATCGGGTGTTGTCGACGTCCTCATCGTCGGCGCCGGAATCTCCGGCCTCGGTGCGGCCTACCGCATTCTGGAGCGGAATCCGTGGCTCACCTACACCATCCTGGAGCGGCGTGAGCGGATCGGCGGCACCTGGGATCTGTTTCGCTACCCCGGCGTGCGCTCGGATAGCAGCATCTTCACGCTGAGTTTCCCCTTCGAGCCGTGGACCCGCGAAGAAGGCGTCGCCGACGGCGAGCACATCCGCGAATATCTTGCTGCCACCGCCCGCAAACACGGCATCGACGAACACATCCGGTTCAACAGCCACGTGCGCAGCGCGGACTGGGATTCGTCCACCGACACCTGGACGGTGACCTGCGAGCAGGATGGCGTCCTCAAGCAGTACCGCAGCCGGTTCCTGTTCTTCGGCAGCGGCTACTACAACTATGACGAGGGCTACACCCCCGAGTTCCCCGGCATCGAGCAGTTCGACGGCACCGTCGTGCATCCCCAGCACTGGCCGGAAGACCTGGACTACGCCGGAAAGAACGTGGTGGTGATCGGCAGCGGGGCCACCGCGATGACCCTGATTCCTTCGATGTCGCAGCGCGCAGGCAAAGTGACCATGTTGCAGCGATCGCCGACGTACCTCATCTCGGCGTCGAAGTACAGCAAGGTCGCCTGGTTCAGTCGTAAACTGTTGCCCCGCAGAGCGGCTCACCTGACCATCCGGACGTACAACGCGCTGATGGAGGGGGTGCTCTGGTTCCTTTCGCGCAAGACGCCGGCTGTGATCAAGTGGCTACTGCGACGCAAGGCGGTCCAGAACCTGCCTGAGGGCTATGACGTCGACACCCACTTCAAACCCCGGTACAACCCGTGGGACCAGCGGCTGTGCCTGATCCCGGACGCCGACCTGTACAACTCCATCACCGAGGGCCGCGCCGAAGTGGTCACCGACCACATCGATCATTTCGACGCCACCGGCATCGCACTGAAATCCGGGAAGCACCTGGACGCTGACATCATCGTCACTGCCACCGGCCTGCAGTTACAGGCGCTCGGCGGCGTCACCCTGCGCATCGACGGCCTCGACATCAACCCCACGGACCGCTTCGTCTATAAGGCGCACATGCTCGAAGACGTGCCGAACCTGTTCTGGTGCGTGGGCTATACGAACGCATCCTGGACGTTGCGGGCCGACATGACCGCACGGGCGACAGCCAAATTGCTCGAGTACATGTCCGCCCACGGCTACACGCACGCGAGCCCACATCTCGGCGACGAGCAGATGGCCGAGAAACCCGCCTGGGACATTCAGGCCGGTTATGTGCGACGGGCGGTGCACGCGCTACCTAAATCGGGCACCAGGCGGCCCTGGAACGTGCGACAGAACTACTTCGCCGACGCGATCGATTACCGCTTTGACCGGATCGAGGAGGCGATGGTGTTCGGCCGCGCCCTCGAGCGTGCGCCTCTAGCCGGACAACAGGCTCCGGCAATAGGGTGAATTCCATGGCAAGTGAGGCAGTTGAGACAGTCGAGAAGCGCGAACCCAAAGTGGTTGTCCTCGGCGGCGGTTCCTGGGGCACCACCGTGGCGTCAATCTGTGCGCGCCGCGGGCCGACGTTGCAGTGGGTGCGCTCGGAGGACACGGCCGCAGATATCAACGACAATCACCGCAACCACCGGTACCTGGGCAACGACGTCGTCCTGAGCGAAACTTTGCGGGCCACCAACGACTTTGCCGAGGCCGCCCACTGCGCCGACGTCGTCGTGATGGGCGTGCCGTCGCACGGGTTCCGGGGCGTGCTCACCGAACTTCGCAGGGAACTACGACCCTGGGTGCCGGTGGTGTCATTGGTCAAGGGGCTCGAGCAGGGCACCAACATGCGGATGTCTCAGATCGTCGAAGAGATCCTGCCCGGGCATCCGGCGGGCATCCTGGCCGGTCCGAACATCGCCCGTGAGGTGGCCGACGGCTACGCGGCCGCCGCCGTGCTGGCCATGCCCGACCAGCATCTGGCGACGCGACTGTCCACACTGTTCCGCACCCAGCGCTTCCGCGTCTACACCACCGATGACGTCGTCGGAGTCGAGATTGCGGGCGCACTCAAGAACGTCTTCGCCATTGCCGTCGGCATGGGCTACTCGCTGGGAATCGGCGAGAACACCCGCGCCCTGGTGATCGCCCGCGCGCTACGTGAGATGACCAAGCTCGGCGTGGCCCTGGGCGGGAAGGCCGAGACCTTCCCCGGTCTGGCCGGCCTCGGCGATCTGATCGTCACCTGCACCAGCCAGCGCAGCCGCAACCGGCATGTCGGCGAACAACTCGGCGCCGGCAAGCCCATCGACGAGATCATCTCGTCGATGAACCAGGTCGCCGAAGGCGTCAAAGCCGCCAGCGTGATCATGGAGTTCGCCAGCGAGTACGGTCTCAACATGCCGATCGCCCGCGAGGTCGATGCGGTGGTCAACCACGGGTCCTCCGTCGAACAGGCTTACAAGGGCCTGGCAACCGAGGAGCCCGGACATGAAGTCCACGGGTCGGGGTTCTAAGCCCGAAGGAGCCCAGGTAGCCTGCGTCACATCGCCTTCCGCGTTGTCAGGGACACCACACGAGAGATTTGCGTTCGCTATGCACCTGGCGCGTCAGGTTGCCAGCCCCTAGCTGTGCCCCATACCGTCGTGCAGAGGTCGCAAGGGGATTCAGCGCAGAACATCGCCGTTTTGGACGTCGTATTCCCTTGTGCGCCAGAAAGTTATCACTACGTCATACGACGTGACACGAGGCGGGATATCGGACTATCCCCCGCTGACCTGACGAGGGAGCCTCCGGTGCGACACATCGAGCAATTCGAAACCCCGGATATCGACCAGGACGAGTCGTGGACCGATCGGCTGCGGTCGTCATTTCGGCACGACTTGCCTTCATCGCTAGTGGTTTTCCTTGTTGCACTGCCGTTGTCGTTGGGTATCGCGATCGCCTCGGACGCACCGGTACTCGCGGGCTTGATCGCCGCGATCGTCGGCGGAATCGTCGGTGGCGCTCTGGGTGGATCACCGCTGCAGGTCAGTGGCCCGGCGGCCGGTCTGACCGTCATCGTTGCCGACCTCATCGCCGAATTCGGCTGGGGCATAACCTGCTTCATCACCGCAGTAGCGGGTGTCATGCAGGTGCTGTTGGGGCTCAGCCGGGTAGCGCGTGCGGCACTGGCCATTTCGCCCGTGGTTGTGCACGCCATGCTTGCCGGCATCGGGATCACCATCGCGCTGCAGCAGACGCACGTGCTACTCGGTGGCGAGTCGCACAGCTCCGCCTGGGTCAACGTGGTTGAGCTACCTGCCCAGATCATCGACGCGCACCGACCGGGAGTCGTCCTGGGCCTGCTGGTGATCGCCATCATGGTCGGCTGGCGCCGGGCTCCGGCCAAGCTGGCCGCGGTTCCCGGACCGCTGGTCGCCATCGTGCTGGTAACCGTTGTCTCCGTTGTGTTTCCGTTCCACGTGTCCCGCATCTCCCTGGAAGGCTCGGTCCTGGAAGCGTTACAGTTGCCCGAGATACCGCACGGGAACTGGGGAGCCGTAGTCGTCGGCATCATCACCGTCACCCTCATTACGAGCGTGCAGAGTCTGCTGACGGCGGTGGCTACGGACCGAATGCACACCGGGCCGCGCACCAACCTGGATCGCGAATTGATCGGTCAGGGCGCCTCCAACATCGTCTCGGGAGCCATCGGCGGCCTTCCCATCGCCGGTGTAATCGTACGCAGCGCAGCCAATATCAAGGCCGGTGCGAAAACCAGCGCCTCCACGATCCTGCACGGATTCTGGATTCTGCTGTTCGCGCTTCCCTTCGCGGGACTGATCGAACAGATTCCCAGCGCCGCGCTGGCCGGCCTGCTGATCGTCATCGGAATTCAGCTGCTGCAGCCCGCGCACATCGAAAGGGCGGTAAAGACCGGTGATTTCGCGATCTACCTGGTGACCATCGTCGCCGTCGTCTTCCTCAACCTGCTGCACGGCGTGCTGATCGGACTAGTGCTGGCCATCGCGATGACCGGATGGCGGGTGATCCGGGCCAAGGTGGAAGCCATTTCCGATGGCGACGAGTGGCGCGTAACTATCGAGGGCGCCTGCACTTTCCTGAGCCTGCCCCGGCTGACCAGGGTGCTGGGTACGGTACCGCAACGAGCCTCGGTGACGCTGCACATCGCGGTCAGCTACCTCGATCACGCCGCGCACCAAGCGATTACCGACTGGCGGCAGCAGCATCACGCCACCGGCGGCACGGTACACATCGACGGCGTACTTGAGCATGGACATTCGCCACGCATGCTCACGCGATGATATGGCCGGCGATATCAGCCCCGGCCCTCGCCCCGCGCCATCTGCTCCAGCCGACGGATGCGGTCCTCGATCGGCGGGTGCGTCGAAAACAGTGACCCCATGCGCTCGCCGGCCCGGAACGGGTTGGCGATCATCAGGTGCGCCTGGTTGGCCAGCTGTGGCTCGGGCGGCAACGGAGCCAGCTGCACCCCACCGGAGATCTTGCGCAGCGCAGCTGCCAGGGCCAGCGGGTCGCCGGTCAACACCGCTCCCGATTCGTCCGCCTGGTACTCACGCGAGCGCGATACCGCCAGCCGAATCACCGTGGCGGCGATCGGACCCAACAACGAAACCAATAGCAGTGCAAAGGGATTCGTGCCGCCTTCGCGGTTGCCGCCGTACGCACCGAACCACATGGCCATGCTGGCCAGCGCGGTGATCACCGACGCCAACGCGCCGGCCACACAGGAAATCAAAATGTCGCGGTTGTAGACGTGTGACAGCTCATGACCGAGGACGGCGCGCAGCTCGCGCTCGCTGAGGATTCCCAGGATGCCCGTGGTGCAGCACACCGCGGCATTGCGCGGGTTCCGGCCGGTGGCGAACGCGTTGGGCGCGCTGGTGTCGCTGATAAACAGCCGCGGCATCGGTTGGCGAGCCGCGGTGGCCAGCTCCCGCACTATTCGATACATCGCCGGCTCCTGCAACTCCGAAACCGGCTGAGCATGCATGGCGCGCAAGGCCAGCTTGTCGCTGTTGAAGTACGTGTAGAC